>JAHKAK010000027.1 GCA_018826025.1 Patescibacteria group bacterium | reverse complement strand
TAATTCGGCTTGATTTAGTTTTTTATTGTTATCGGTCTGCGTCATAAATTTATGATATCACCCAAAGCCTCAACTGCCAAGAGCCTCTTATGAATTTCGGCTTGTTACACAAGTGGGTAGCCGCAAGGCAAAATTCCGAACAAATCAGCAACTCTGCCCAATAATAGGCTTCCCGGAAATTCTTATTTGATCCAAAATTATATGAAGAAGCTCTTGCACAGCAAAGCCACCTATATTTTACCACATCCATTAAGAAGTCAATAATTTTATGCACAAGCAAAAATATCCGAGTCATTCTTAAATCATAAATCGTATTTCGTAATCATTTCTTCGGCGGGCCAACTTGGCTCAACGGCGGAAGCTTTCCTTGCAAATACCGGAACAGAACGTAAAAAGGCAGAGCGATAAAAAGCAATACCGTAAACCACCGCTTCTTCTGTTCTTTAAAAGGCATTGTATGAGGCATAGGCGTTGGCGCTCAAATTAAAAATAAAAATGGTAATACAAAATTTAAGTTATAACCCCTCCTCTCCTCCCAAAGCTGAGCTTAGCTCTGACCTTAAATTAAGGGGAGGCTGGGTGGAGTTATTTCATACTTTTATGTATTTTCCTAGTTTCATAAAAGAAATGATTATTCCAGGATGCCGTCTAGGTTAACATCATATAAAATTTGCTCCTGCACCAAGCGATAATTAACGATTTCTGACGGCGCAAACCATAGCGCGATTTCTTTGTTGGCTTCGTCCACCGAACCGGACGCGTGAATTAAATTGCGAACCGCCCGGCCGTCCGTGTCAGATAATTGATACGAGTCCAAAACTAAATCACCGCGGATTGTCCCAACATCCGAAGTTAAGGGCTCTGTTCCGCCGGTAATTTTTCTCACGATTTTAACCGCGTGCACCCCCTGCCAAACCATAGCAATCACCGGACCGGAGGTCATGTATTTTTTTAAATTAGCCAAAATAATAGTGGTAATCGCCAACGGGTCTTCCGAGGGCGGCGGCAAGCCTTTATCTTTATAATTTTTAATAGTTTTTTCACCCGTCACGCGCCGCCATTCTGGGTCTATCGTATAGTGATTTTCCACGTGTTCGGCTGTCGGCACAATCATTTTTACGCCGACTAATTTCAAACCGCTCCGCTCATAACGCTTCATTATTTCGCCAATCAACGAGCGTTGCACGCCATCCGGTTTTATAATCACCAAAGTTCTTTCGTTTTTCATAAATCCTACTCGTCATTGCGAGGAGCGTCGTGCCGTTCAAGCGACCAGACGCGACGAAGCAATCCCGTTATTTTTAAGCAATTATTACTTCCATCATACCAAAATTTTCCCGTTTAGCAAATAGCCAAATCTATCGAGGTTCAACCTCAATAGATTTGGCTATTCCGCTTGCCAACATTTGGCAAGGTCGCAGGCAAAATCAATATCGCTGTCTAAATCCGTCCGGAAAATATCTATCTCTTTGAGCCGGCTCAAAACCTCCTGTGTCGGATGACCATATGTATTTTTTGCACCAACCTGAATCACGGCAATGCTCGGCATCACCGCCGCCAAAAATTCAAGGCTGGTCGAATTTTTACTGCCATGATGCCCAACAACTAAAATATCCGCCTTTAAATCCGCACCCAGCATCAAAAGCGGCTGTTCGGTCTGCTTTTCCGCGTCGCCAGTAAAAAGCACGGTATTTTGGCCGTAAATTATTTTTCCAACAATTGAAGTAGCATTAGTATTTTTAAATTCCTGTCCGTTGATTTTAGCCAGCGGATATAAAATCTTAATCGCCAAATTATCCGCGATTTTTATGGTTTGGCCGGCTTGAGCAAAAATCACCGGAATATTTTTTTGTTTTATCAAATCATTCCAAGTTTGATATTCCGCCGAGTCAGCAACTATACCTGTTTCTAAGATCTGGTTAACTTCGTATCGCTTTAAAACCTCAACCAGTCCGCTTAAGTGGTCGCTATCCGGATGAGTTAAGATTAAAAGTTCAATCTGCCTATCGCCAAAAGGCAAGGCTTCGCCAAGTTTAGCCAGCACCGCGTCAGAAGGCCCGCCATCAATTAACACCTGATTGTTATTTGGCGCCAAAACCAAAATCGCGCTCCCCTGCCCAACATCCAAAAAATCTATTCTGACTTTATCACTAAAATCCTGCCCCAAAACCCGCGACCAAACAAATCCCGCTGCCAACAGCAACGCTGCCAAAATTATATACGGAATTTTATCTTTTACTCTTTGCCACATATTTTCTCCTCCCTTTGCAAAAGGGAGGTTGGGAGGGATTTAGAATTCTTCCTTCTCCTCTCGGAGGAGAAGGTTAGGGTGAGATTAAAATTTCTCACGCACGGAAACTGCGTGAAATTTATATTTTACTCCTCCCTTTGTAAAGGGAGGCTGGGAGGGATTTAATTCCCCTTGTTTTACTGCAACGGACTCTTAATATTTTTCAAACTCGGATTAGTTACTTTTGTATACAATTGCGTCGTCCTGATATTGGCATGCCCCAACAATTCCTGCACATATCGCACATCCACGCCATTCTCTAAAAGATGCGTAGCAAACGAATGACGCAAGGAATGAAAAGTTGCTTCTTTTGGAATGCCGGATTTTTTTAGAGCGTTCTCAAAAACTTTTTGAGCTGTCCGCTCTGTCAATTTTCCCCGCCTCGCGTTGTCGAGCAGTCGACTCCGCGAGTCGAGGCAAGTTCCGCGCTCTCTGGCAAAAACAAAATCATTTAGGTCTTTATTAGAAATTAATTTTTCGATACTTTGAACCAATTTTTCGGGTAAAATTGTAATACGATCTTTGTTGCCCTTCGCGCCCTTGATATGAATTGTTAACTCCGCTAAATTTATATCTTTGATTTTTAGATTAATAACTTCACCAACGCGCAAACCCCCGGAATAGGCTATCGCCACCATCAGGTTATGTTTTTCATTACTGATTGCCGTTAATATTGACTGAATTTCATCTCGAGACAAAACAATCGGCAATTTGCTTGGCGTTTTGGCAAATTTAATATCAATTTTGCCATGAAATTTTAGCACATTCCAGCAGAAAAAATTAATAGCCTGCAAACTTTGATTTACGGTCTGCGAAGACATACCTCTGTCTATTTTGGACAATAAATATTGTTTGATAAAATCAATATCAACCAGATCAAAGTTTTTTTGCTTGGCGCGCAAATATTCAACCACGCAACTTGTATAACTTTTAACGGTTTTGGGGCTATAATTCCGCAACCTTAATTCGTCTTCTAATTTTTTCAAATAGACATCCATATTTATATTTAGTATAATTGATTCATAATAAATTATACACCATGTTCGTTTAACCTACAATATTGTGTATAGTATACGAAAACACTTCGTATATAAAAGAGTTGTGCAAAATCGCTCGCTTCGCTCGCTATTTTGCACAACGCGCCGCGGTCCCCGCAGTTGGCTCGCCGCTCGCTCTGCTCGCGACATCGCACAACTGCGGCATATCTGTAATGCCCGCAAGCGCTACGCGTTCGCGTCC
>JAHKAK010000026.1 GCA_018826025.1 Patescibacteria group bacterium | reverse complement strand
ACGGCGGATGCCGTTGAGCCGTTGAATTTAAACAGGCTTACCCCCTGTTTTTTTGTCTTTTTTTGAACCCCGGCAATGGTTGTCAGGAGAGAGGGAAAAGGGTAAAATTGGGGTAGCATAAATTTTTAACAAACTTATATGATAAAAAGCCGAACTTTGTATTTTGGCGATAATTTGGAGATTCTCCGGAAGAAAATACCGGACGAAACCTTTGATTTGATTTATCTTGACCCGCCATTTAATTCCAACCGCAACTACAACGTGCTTTTTAAGGAGGGGGTACAAGATAGCCCGGCGCAGGTACAAGCGTTTGAGGACTCTTGGCATTGGAACGAAGACTCAAAACGCACCTTTGATCATTTAGTCACCAACACTAAAAGTACCAGCGACGTTTCCAATTTAATGCAAGCGCTGGAAAAAATGATTGGCCACAACGATATGTTGGCTTATTTGACGATGATGACCGTGCGTTTGATTGAATTGCACCATGTTCTGAAAAAGACCGGCAGTTTGTATCTGCACTGCGACCCAACCGCTAGCCATTATTTAAAGGTTGTGATGGATGCGATTTTTGATAAGAAGCATTTCATGAACGAAATAATTTGGCATAAAAATAGCGGTGGAATTGGTCGAACTTCTTTTAGCAAAAGACATGACACAATTTTGGTCTATAATAAAAGCGCGGATTATTTTTATAATGGAAAAGCGGTGGGTGATTTAAGAGAACAAAACGAAGGCACTTTTGGCGGTTATTTTGGAACAGACAAAGATGGTCGTAAGTATAGAGAAGTGAGAAAAGCGGGGAAGGTGTACAAGTATTATATGGACGAGCCTCGAAATCCGGACGATGTGTGGGACGTACCTCAAATACCCGAAAGAGACAAGACGGAGAGGTTGGGTTATCCTACTCAAAAGCCCGAAGCATTATTGGAAAGAATCATAAAGGCCAGCTCAAAAGAGGGCGATTTGATTTTGGACCCATTTTGTGGGTGTGGCACAACGGTTTCCGTGGCGGAACGTTTAAAAAGAAACTGGGTCGGTATTGATATTACGACATTGGCGATAAATTTGATTAAGCGGCGTTTGCGCGACCAATTTGGTTTAGGCACAAAACAAATAATCACCGATGGTTTGCCAACTGATTTGGCCGCGGCTAAAGAAATGTTTGCCAAAGACGCTTTTCAGTTTGAGTATTGGGCGTTGGACTTGATAAACGCCATGCCCGGCCCGAGTAAAAGCAAAGATAATATGCGCGGGGCGGATAAAGGGATTGACGGTATCGTCACTTTTTATAAGGGGGTGATAAACGGAAAGACGGACTATGGAAAAGCCATTGTTCAAGTTAAGGGCGGAGGAGCGCATAGAGAGGATATTGCGATTTTAAAGGGTGATATTGAACGAGAAAAAGCCGATTGCGGAATTTTTATCACGCTTGAGCCGCCAACCAAGCCGATGATTCAGGAGGCGGTTGACGCGGGAGACTTTGAGGTCGTTTTCGGTGATAAATTTGAATTTCCTAAAATTCAAATTTTAACAATTGAAGATATATTGAAGGGCAGACAGCCAAAGTTGCCGCATGGTCTATCAAAAAATTATCACAAAGAAGCGAAAGCGGTTGAAGAAGATAATGGAGCGAGACAGAATAATTTGAAGATTTAGGTTATACGGTTTGACGGAAGAAATTAAAATTATAGATAGTAAAGAAAAGAGGGGGCTATTCATAAGCCCCCTCTTAGTTAATTATTTCCGTAATTATCGGTATTTTCGTGGCATTCTACGCATAAAATTTGACAATTATCTAGATTGTCTGATCCTCCGGCGTCTGGAGAGACTTTATGGTGAGCGTGCCATTTTTTCCACTCTATTTTATTTTGAGGATCCAATTCTTTACTACACTTGCTAAGATGCCTGCATTTATTGAGAGAACACTCACATCTTCCGTCTGCTTTGCGCCAGGCTTGATTTATGGTTTCTTGAGAAAAAGCCATGATTTTATTTTTAATATTTATTCCCCAAAAACTGAAAACATGCTATCCTTTAATTGTTAGACAGGTGCGGATAATCGACCGCACATTTTCAGAGGCGGGGGCGACCTTTATTGGTTTCTCCCCGTTTTGTTTTTGGATATTTTATTATAGCGAGTCAGCTGATTTTGTCAAGCGTTAAGTTCTGTTAACACTATTGACAACAATAACGGAAAAGCATAAAATTGAGACATAGAGATTTTAACTCAATATTATGCATATTATTCAGCAAAAATTGTTAAGTTTGGCTAAAGAGCGAAATTTAGCTGATTTAACTTTGAGAAAAATTGGCGAATTAATAGATGAATCAGGCAGTCCGCAAAAAATAAAGCATCATTTGGATAAGCTAATTGAAAAAGGATTGTTGCTAGTTGGCGGCGACGGAAAAGTATTAAAAGTTGCGTCAGGCGGATTTGATAAAGAAACAAAATTAATCTCTTTGCCTATCATTGGTTCGGCTGATTGCGGGGAGGCATTGACTTTTGCCGATGAAAAGGTGGAGGGCTATTTAAAGGTATCTCTGGGAATTTTAGATAGTCAGTTCAGAAAGAAACCGAGCGATTTGTTTGTTTTGCGTGCCAAGGGAGAATCTATGAACCGAGCTAATATACAAGAAAAAAATATAGAGGAGGGAGATTTTATCCTAGTTAAGCAAGATCGAAGTGCTCCGGAAAACGGGGAATACGTTGTTTCTGTGATTGACGGGATGGCGAATATCAAAAAATTTATCAAAGATAAAAAGAACAATCGGATTATTTTGATGTCGGAATCAAGCCTGGACATTTCGCCTATATATATTCACGATGACGATTATTCTAACTATTTTGTTTGCGGAAGGGTGGTTGATATTATAAAAAAACCGGATGAGCTTTTGTCAACAAGAGACGAATCAGCGAGAGACGTCTTGAAAGAAATTGGCCCTATCTCTAAAGAAGATTACGAATATTATAAACGGCTATGATAAAAAAGGGTGATCTTAATTTTGGCGATATAGTTTGGGCTGAATTTGACCCGAGTATCGGGCATGAATTTCAAGATAAAAGGCCGGCTATCGTTATACAATCAAGAGAACAATTGAGGAAAACAAACTTAGTAACGGTTATCCCCTTAACCTCAAAAACATCGAATGTTATGAGAGATGACGTTGTGATTCCCGCTGATTTGATAAATAATTTAAGAGCGGATTCTGTTGCAAAAGTTTATTGCATTGTCTCTTTTGACTACAGCCGTTTTAAAAAGAAGATAGGGAGATTAGATATAAAATATGTGGTAGCGATAAAACGCTATCTTCGAAAACATTTTGATATATAAATAAACTTAAAAACTGGAGTTTGTAAGAATGTAGTCGTGTGTTGGGTAGAGTATAATAATTAAAACAACCTAAATTTATGCCTCAAATTATAGCTTTTGTTTTGGGAATAATTATCGGAGTAGGGGTAGGGTTTTGGTGGGCGAAAAGAAAAGATTCTTCGCCCCGCCGTGGCGGGGCTCAGAATGACAATCAAGGGGCGGGAGACAGTCGTCAGACCAAAGAGAAGCAAGTTAGCAAGCAAAAGATAATGGCCGAGCTTGGGCGAGTCGAGCGCGTGACCAATGATAGCGTCCAAAAACTGCTGGGCGTTTCGGATGCCACCGCTACTCGATATCTGGATGAGCTGGAAAAAGAAGGCAAGATTAGGCAAGTGGGCGAAACCGGAAAATACGTCTATTACGAGAAAATCTAACGGCTCAATCCGGGTTGAGCCGTTGAAAGATGTCGCTTAATCTGAAAGCTTAAAATAAACATTCCGACATTCTCCCTCCTTCGTCCCGCTACGGCGGGACTTCGGAAGGGCTCGCCTTCCTTTACTAAAGGGAGGAAGAATAAATCCACCTCACCCCTCCTTTACAAAGGAGGGAGTAAATAAATGTCAAAACAAGTCAAAGCTTTAGTTCTATTATCCGGCGGCTTGGATTCTATTCTGGCCGTTAAATTGTTGTTGGAACAAGGAATTGAAGTTACAGCGATAAATTTCCGGACTAATTTTTGCGGGCCAAGCAAAGCGCGTCCGGCGGCGGAGATGTTGGGTGTAAAATTACGTGAAATAAATATCCGGCAGGAGTTTTTACCAATTTTAAAAAACCCAAAGCATGGCTACGGCGCGGGGCTAAATCCCTGCATTGACTGCCACGCCTTAATGTTAAAAAAAGCCGGTCAGATTATGAGAGAAGAAGGATTTGATTTTGTCGCCACCGGAGAAGTCTTGGGCGAGCGGCCCATGAGCCAGCATAAGCAAGCGCTGGAGATCGTGGAGAAGGATGCGGATGTTGTTGGGTATTTATTGAGGCCGCTGTCAGCTAAATTACTGGCGCCGACCTTGGCCGAACAAGAAGGTCTGGTGGATAGGGCCAAATTATTGGCGATTTCCGGCCGGAGCCGGAAATCGCAAATGGCGCTGGCCAAGCAGTTTGGCATCAAAGAATATCCAACACCGGCGGGCGGCTGCGCCTTAACGCAAAAAGATTTTGCCGGCCGGCTAAAAGAACTAATGCTTAACAAGCCGGATTTTACGCCGGAAGATGTTGACTTGGTGGCAGTGGGGAGGCATATATGGATTGACTCCTCGACTTCCCTCGATGTTTCTCGGGATAAATCGCTCGGGGCGAGTACGCAAATAATCCTTGGCCGGAATCAAGAAGAAAATGAGATTTTAGTTAGGGTGGCTAAAAACGGCGATATTTTGATTGTGCCGGATGGCTGGCCCGGGCCAACGGCGCTGGTGCGTTTTTGTCATCCTGAACTTGTTTCAGGATCTAAATCCCGAAATGAATTTGGGATGACAGAAGGGGAGCTTAAACAAGCCCAGGAGTTAATTTTGAAATTTTCTCCCAAAGCGAAAAATTTGAAACTGGAGGAGATAAGGTTTAAGATTGATAGGGTAGATTAATTTCCCCCCTCTCTTAAGATAAGAGAGGGAAGGGAGAGTTATGATTTTTAGAATTATAACTCCTCCCCCACCTCCTCTTACATTAAGAGGAGGTGTAATTCGTAATTCGTTTAAATTCGCCGCGCCTGCCAAAGCCGATAATGATAAGCTGGCAGGATAGCGTAAAATAATAAAAAGCGTAAAACTGTGTTTTTCCGACTAATCAGCTTTGGTTATCGGCGGGCACGGTAATTTGTAGGAGCACATGAAAATCGGTTTTTTTGATTCAGGGCTTGGCGGGCTATTTCTTCTAAAAAAATATGATAAAATCAAAGAAAGTAAAGACAAAATTTGCCAAGATTTTTTTGGTTAGGCACGGCGAGGTGCAAAATCCTAAGCACATAATTTATGGTTATTTGCCTTTGCCGCTGAGCGCCAAGGGCCGAGTGAAGGCAAAAAGAGCCGGTCTTTTTTTAAAAAAGCAGAATATTGTGGCGATTTTTTCCAGTCCGCAAAAACGGACGCGAGAGACCGCTAAAATTATCAGTCAAGTTATTTCCAAAGGGAAAATAAAAGTTCAGACAGTGAAAGAATTGCATGAATCAGCGAGCGGCCATTTTTGGGAAAAATTAACTAACCAGCAGGTTAAAGAAAAATATCCTAAGATTATTCGTGACTATCGCCGCCAGCCAGCCAAGGTTAATATCGGCGGTGAAAATTTAGCCAAAATAGCTGATCGGATTTTGCGGACTGTTAATAAGGTAATTAAAAAATACCCCGGTCAAAATTTAGTTTTTGTTTCACATCAAGAACCGATTATCGCGGCCTTGCTTAAAATATCCAGGAGAAACCTTAATGACTTGCATAGAGTAAAGGCGATTTGCAGCACGGGATCAATTTGCGAAGTTTGGTCAGTCGGCAAAAAGTTAATCAATAAAACTTATTTAGCGCCTTAAAAAAATGAGATTTGCCAGATCAGCCGGGGCGGTAATTTTTTATCGTTCTTCGGAAGGACAAATTGAATATTTGCTTTTAAATCATGGTGAGAGTCAGAAAAAATCCGATATAGCGTATTGGAATTTTCCCAAAGGCGGAATAGAAAAAGGGGAATCCGAGATAGAGGCGGCCAAAAGAGAGGTGCGAGAAGAAACGGGTTTATTTAATTTAGATTTTCTGCCAAAATTTAAAAAGGCGGAAAGGTATTTTTGCCGAGGAACAAAACCGGAAAATCTCGGTAAGCTTATTTTTAAAACAGCTATTTTTTATTTGGCGGAAGCAGAAAATAAAGAAATAAAAATTTCCAGCGAGCATATTAATTATGAATGGTTACCACTTGAACAAGCGCTGGAAAGAATGAAAATATTTAAAGCTAGCCGGAAAGTTTTGATTAAAGCCGATAAATTCTTGCATGATTATTTGGCAGCAAAAAGTTTACTCCGTTAGAAAATTTAAAAAGAAACAGCCTACTAATATAAGTCGCGTATCAAAATTTTCTAACGGGGTTTATAGTGTCGTTAAAAAAATTCCGCGGGGAAAGGTTTTAACTTATGGCGAAGTGGCGCAGAAATTGGGTGGTAAAAATTTAGCGCGAGCCGTTGGTAATGCGTTGAATAAAAATCGCGATAAATTAATTCCGTGCCATCGGGTCGTAAGGAGCGACGGGCGAGTAGGCGGATTTAATTTTGGAACAGCGCGGAAGATAAAATTGCTAAAGAAAGAAAACATAAAAATAAAGGGTATTAAACCCCAGAGCAGAGCTCTGGACTCAAAAAAGGAATATCCCAACCGCAGCAGAGCTGCGGGATATTAAAAACCCTGTATTTTGTCTTCGCTCGGATGATATGTCCCGTCTTACGGGACGCATCATCCTCGTTAGCCAAAATAAAAAGCGGCAGAGTAATTTTTAGGAAGGTGTAATGTATAATACAACATACTAGTATACTGTATTATTACTTTTTATGAAGAAATTTTTCAAGTATTGGTTGCTGGTAATTTTATGGGTTGGCGGGATTTTTTATCTCTCCGGTGTTTCCGGTTTGGCCTCCAACATGACTGTTTTTTGGGATGTGTTTTGGCGGAAGTTATTCCACGCCACGGAATTTGGCGTTTTAAATCTATTGCTGTGGCGCGCGCTGTATTATGGCGAGAAGGTAGATTTCAAAAAAGCGTTAGGGTGGAGCTTAATTTTAACGATTCTCTATGCTGTTTCCGATGAATTGCACCAATATTTTGTGCCGCTGCGCCAGTGCCGTTGGCAGGATATAGCGCAGGATAGTTTGGGGGTTTTGTTGACAAGTATGGGGCTATACGCTATTTTTAGGACTAAGAGACTTAGTTTAAAGTAGCGCATTGATAAAGGGAGCTTAGACTTTTATAGAGTTCTTACCAATTGAAAAAGGAGGCGT
>JAHKAK010000025.1 GCA_018826025.1 Patescibacteria group bacterium | reverse complement strand
TTCTCAAGAATGTTGGAATGTTTATTTTAAATCCCCCGCCGCCGAATTTCATGTCAGCGAAACCGGCGCGCCACCTATCTAAATTAATGGTACCTGACATGCTCTGTAGAAAACATCTGTTTTCTGGTATAATATCTGTATATGACTACATCTAAATCTCCTCTGACTGTGGCTCGGGTGGCCTACGCCGCGGCTCAGCGCAGCTTACCGGCCTACACTCACCTCAAAAGCCCGAAGAAATTTACTCAGCCTCAATTGGCCGCCTGTCTGGTGCTAAAAGAATTTTTTAAAACCGATTATCGGGGCATCGCCGCCATCTTAGAAGATTCTTCCGATATCAGGAACATACTTGAATTTAACCAAGTGCCGCATTTTACCACCTTGCAGAAATCAGCGCGGCAGCTCTTAAAAAAGCGAACAATCAAAAAGCTTCTTAAAGGTATTTTATCGATCGCCTACGAACAAAAATTAATCAGCTCTAAGGTGCTTCTGGCCGCTCTGGATGGCAGCGGATTTGAATCCCGACACGTTAGCCGGTACTTTGTTCAACGCCGAGACAGGGCAGTCAAAGACAAGTATCAAACCTCTCATTATCAGCGTTTTCCCAAGGTAGGCATTGTTTGCGACACCGCTAATCACCTTATCCTATCCGGTATCCCGGAACGCGGGCCGAAGTTTGACCGTACCCATTTTAAACCGGCGATCCGGGAGGCGGTTGATCAAATACCGATCCAGACGCTGGTGGCTGACGCCGGCTATGACGGCGAACAGAACCATGTTTTTGCCCGAGAGCAATTACGCGTCAAATCCATTATCCCGCCTCTGGCTGGCAGAAAAACCGTAAAATTACCAAGTACCCGTTATCGTCGTCTCATGGCTACTCGGTTTAACAGAAAAGCTTATGGTCAGCGTTGGCAGGCGGAAACTGTTTTCAGTATGCTAAAACGTAATCTGGCCAGCTTCTTGCGCGCGCGGACATTTTGGAGCCAAGGCCGGGAAATTATGCTGCGTCTCTTTACGCACAATGTGGCTATTGTGCTATCTTGATAAAAACAGATGTTTTCTACAGAGCATACCTGACACCTTTTCTTATTCACCTTTTCCCCTGCCTAAATTTTACGATGTTGAGGTTTGACCTCAACAGATTTCATTATACCCGACATACCAACATTCTCAAGTTTGTTGGTATGTTATTGGTGTATCAATGCCCTAATCCATTCAAGCGACTTGTTGGGGTCAGACTTCAGCGGATTCCAAAGTTTTAAATTTCTCTATTATTTTTTCCATATCTCTTTTAATACCGTTCCAGTCCCATCCCTTTTTGTTATCTCGTTCGATCTTTACCCTCCAAAGACTCAAATGGGCTAATTGTTTGTCCGCTTTATTTTTTGCTTCTTCAAGCAATTCGGTAATTAGCGGCCTCTCATTTCTCCAATTTATGCTATCTGGCAAAAAATCTTGTGCTACTAAATCATTCGGATATTTTTTATTCTTACCATTATAAAAAAATTCTATCAATATTCTAGTGTGAGCTGGCAGCGATTCTAACAACAAATTCCTTTCAAATATTGTTTTCTGGCCAAAATTAAGTTGATTACACGTCTCAAGAAACATGTCCATTTCATAATTTAGATGTTCTTCTTTTTCCTTTTTAGTCGCTTGAATTAATCTATTATCTTCCCAATAATTTTCTTCCATAATTTTATTTTTGAATTTTTTTTAAATCTTGCCGCCAAATTTCGTGCCAGCGAAGCTGGCGCGCCGCCTATTGAACCTTTTTAAGATTTTGCCAGGAATATTGTTTTACTTTTCCGGTTTTGTCCACAGCAAAAATGTAAAGCAAAAGTTTTTTCGCGACTTGCCAAGGGACTCGGCGAATTGCGATTTTTGCACTCGACTCCGGCAAGCCCAAACCGTAATAATAACGCGTTGTCCCGCCGGTTTTCATTCTAGTTATAATTTGGCCCAAAGAGTGAACGAAAGTACTTTCACTGACTTGTCTTGTTTTTCCTTCGCTTTTTGTTTCAATCAAGAAAAACCGAGAAACTTTATTATTTTTAACTCTTACGTCCACTCCTTGATCTCGCAATTCGCCGACTTCCAAATTTCTACCCCAACCATTCCGAAAAAGCCATTTGATAATGGATTGCTTTACAAATTTTTCCGAAAGCGGTTTTTGCATGTTTTTAGTTTTTCTTAATATGTTTAAACAGAAAATTTAGTATGCTCGAAAAAATATCTTTAAGCCACGGGTTACTGCCTTTTCTGTCACTCGACTTTTTCTTTATCTGATTTATAAATTCTTCGTCGTCTAAATTGAAATCTTCTCTATCCTCTATGACTGTTTGTTTAGTATCTTCCTTTATCTCTGACGGTTTCAGTTCTTGAGTATCATCAACGCTGGCCCCTCCGTCCAACCACTTCTTTAATTCAGATTTTACAGCGTCCCAAGGAAAAGCGGGGCCAGGGTCTGGTTTTCTGCCGGGAGCTATATGTTCATGACCCACTATATCATCCAGTGCAATAGTCGGAAAATGTTTTAATATCGATTTAGTAATCTCAGTCACAGACTTAATTTGTTTATCAGGATATGACTCCCAATATCCTCCCGTTTTATCTTTATAGGGTTTATCGCCATTAAAAATAACCGAATAATCTTTTGGCCAGCAATAATAATTATCGCTTTTCTTTTTTAGAATTCCCCAATTACAAATTTCTATACCAACAGAGAAGTGGTTTATCTCCTCGACACCTCTCCAAGCAGATCTTCCAGCGTGCCAAGCTCTATCGCATAGTTTAACCATTTGAACAACTTGACCATCCCTACCCACTACAAAATGTGCAGATACTCCGTCTTTTTTCTGAAACCATTTTACACAAGATTCCAAAGGACCGCCTGCAGTGTAGTGGTAGACCAAAACAGAACAGGGATTTTTTCTGTCCTGCCAATAATTGGGGCTTTCTATAAATTCCCATTTTAATTTATTCGCTTCAATAATTTTTTCTAATAATTCATTTAACTTAGATTCACAATCCTATACTTCACTTAGTATTTTGGAGATTTGCTTTTTCGCATCTTCGATTATGGTTTTAGCACGCTTGACAATTTTTTCCTTTACTTTAATCTGTTTAATTATTTTTCTTTGAACATTAAGGGGCGGGAGAGGGATTTTAAAACCCTTTAGCATCCCGAGTTTTATATATGGCATTGTATTACCGAGTTTCTGTTTTGATATAATTTC
>JAHKAK010000024.1 GCA_018826025.1 Patescibacteria group bacterium | reverse complement strand
TTGGTCATAGCGATTAAATTTTCTGTCATATTGATGAGCTTAATGATTATTTAGCTCATCATATCAGGTATGACATTTCTATTTAACGCTACTATGACATTACTATTTAATTACGACATGGCGCGTGTTAGCCTTGACAAATTATTTTTGGTCTGATAAATTAGAGACACACTTGTTAGAAAAACCTGGGTTGCCTCGCAGCTGCGGGGGGATAAAACATGGCGCATGTCGTGTTTTTAATTTTGCTTAGAACCGTACGGAATTACAGATAAATACGGATAAGTACAGATAAAAATCCCCTATCCGTAAAATCCGTACTAATCTGTAATTCAGTAAGGAATTATGCCAACGATTCACCAATTAATTAAACATCCCAGAAAACGGACAATTCAAAAACCAAAGGCTCCGGCGCTTTGGCGCGGTTTTAACGTTTTAAAAAATAAGCCGGCGCAATATCCGTCGCCCTTTAAGCGTGGTGTTTGCGTGAAAGTGACAACCACAACTCCGAAAAAACCCAACTCGGCTTTGCGCAAAATCGCGCGCGTTCGCCTGACCAACGGCATGGAAGTGACCGCGTATATTCCGGGCGAGGGCCACACTCTGCAGGAGCACTCCGTTGTTGTTTTGCGCGGCGGCCGGGTTAAAGATCTGCCGGGCGTTCGGTATCATATCGTGCGCGGCGTTTTAGACACGACTGGTGTTGAAGGCCGGAAGAAAGAGCGGAGCAAGTATGGAACCAAACGGCCAAAATAGAAGCAAATAAACGCAAAAGCATACTAAACGCAAAAACGACGCAAAGCTGCTTTAAGATAATATTTGCGTAAACTCGCGTCTTTATGCCTTGCGTAAAGTTGCTTCTAAATTTATGAGAAGGAAACGAAATTATAAACGGGAAATTCTACCCGATCCTAAATTTCAAAACGTGGTGGTGGCAAGATTCATTAATCGTTTGATGACCCGCGGCAAAAAATCGACTGCCCAGCGGGTGCTTTACGACGCTTTTGACATTATCGCCAAGCAACAGAAAGATCCGATGCAAGTTTTTGATGAAGCGATTAAAAATATTTCACCGGCGGTGGAAGTTAAATCCAAACGCGTGGGCGGGGCTAACTATCAGGTGCCGCGGGAAGTTCGGGGTGAGCGGAAATTAACTTTGGCGCTGCGTTGGATAATTGATGGCTCTCGCGCCAAAAAGGGCAAGCCGATGGCCGCCAGGCTGGCTGAGGAATTTTTGGCGGCAGCCAAAAACGAAGGCACGGCCATTAAAAAGAAACAAGACATGCACCGCATGGCGGAAGCCAACAAGGCTTTTGCGCATTTTAGGTGGTAGGTTCTCCGCCTGTTGGCGGATCAAATTGAAAATGTAAAATTTAAATCTCAAAATGACAATTAAAAATGTTTCCATATGTGAATATTTTAAGGGTATAGAACTATTAGATATAGCCATTTGCGCTTATCACTTAAAAAATTAATTTTGAATTTTACATTGCGTAAAGCAACGTGGTTGCCACGCAACTCTACGTTGTCATTTTCAATTTTGAGATTTACATTTTAAATTTTTATGGCAAGATTATATCCCATAGACAAGATTCGCAATATCGGCATTATCGCCCACATTGACGCGGGGAAAACCACGGTTTCTGAACGCGTGCTTTTTTATACCGGGAAGAAACATAAGATCGGCGAGGTGCATGAAGGGGAAGCCGAAATGGATTGGATGGAGCAGGAGAGGGAGCGCGGCATCACAATTACCGCCGCGGCCACGACTTGCTTTTGGCGTGATTGCCAGATTAACATTATTGACACGCCCGGCCACATTGATTTTACCGTTGAGGTGCAGCGCTCTTTGCGCGTGCTTGACGGCGCGGTGGTGGTTTTTGACGGCGTGGCGGGAGTTGAGCCCCAGTCTGAAACAGTTTGGCATCAAGCGGATAAATATAATGTGCCGCGAATTTGTTTTATCAATAAAATGGACCGACTGGGCGCTAATTGGGAGAAAGATTTAGCGTCAATTCATGAGCGGTTAACTCCCAACGCCTTACCGATAAATTTGCCCATTGGCGCGGAAGAAAATTTCGCTGGAGTGATTGATCTGTTTAAAATGAAAGCAATTAAGTTTGCCGGCGAGCGAGGGGAAAAAATCGTGGAAGAAGATATTCCAGCTGACAAATTAGATTGGGCCACCAAGTGGCGGCAAACTTTGGTGGAAAAGACAGTGGAGCACGATGATGTTTTAATGCAGCAATATCTGGACGGCCAGGAAATTCCGGTGGAAGATTTAAAGCGAACTTTGCGAAACGCCACGATGGCCATTAAAATAATTCCGGTGCTTTGCGGCACGGCGCTGAAAAATAAAGGGGTGCAGTTGATGTTGGACGGGATTTGCGATTTTTTGCCTTCGCCCGTGGATTTGCCGCCGACCGCCGGTTTTGACGAACGAGATGAAACCAAAAAAATAATCCGCGAACCCAAAGACGAGGCGCCTTTCGCAGCCTTGGCTTTTAAGGTGGCCACGGATCCTTTTGTTGGCCAGCTGACTTTTTTTAGAATTTACTCGGGTACTTTAGCCGCCGGCTCATATGTTTTAAATACCTCTTCGGGGAAGCAAGAGCGAATCGGCCGGATTTTGCGCATGTACGCCAACCATCGCGAGGAAGTGAAAGAAATGTACGCGGGTGAAATTGCCGCTACTGTTGGTTTAAAAAGCACGGGCACGGGCGATACGCTTTGTGATCCGCAGCATCCCATAATCTTGGAAAAAATGGAATTTCCCGAGCCGGTAATCTCGGTGGCGATTGAACCAAAAACCAAAGCGGACCAGGAAAAAATGGGCGTGGCGTTGCGGCGCTTGGCGGAAGAAGATCCAACTTTTAGAATTAAGGGCGACCCGGATACCGGCCAAACCATTATTTCCGGCATGGGCGAATTGCATTTGGAAATTATTGTTGACCGTATGATGCGCGAGTTCAAGGTGGATGCTAATGTGGGCCGGCCGCAGGTGGCGTATAAAGAAACGATTAAAGGCCAAGCCGAAGCGGAAGGCAAATATATCAAGCAGTCCGGCGGCCGCGGCCAGTATGGCCATGTGTGGCTGCGTGTTGAACCCAAAGAGCAGGGCAGCGGTTTTGAATTTGAGAATGATATTAAGGGCGGGTTGATTCCGCAGGAATTTATTCCGGCCGTGGCCAAGGGCGTGAAAGAGGCTGTTGATAAAGGCGTTTTGGCCGGTTATCCTTTAGTGGATATAAAAGCCACGTTGTATGATGGTTCCTATCATGATGTTGACTCTTCGGAAATCGCTTTTAAAATTGCCGGCGCCATGGCGTTACAAGAAGCGGCGCGGCGTGCTAAAATTGTGTTGTTGGAGCCCATCATGAGCTTGCAAGTGATAATGCCGGAGCAGTTCATGGGTGACGTTATCGGCGATATCAATTCCAAGCGCGGCCGCATTGACAATATGGCGGAGCGGGGCGAAGGAGTGGCTCGCGTTAAAGTTATTGATACCAAAGTGCCGCTGTCGGAAATGTTCGGTTACGCCACTTCCCTAAGATCAATGACCCAAGGCCGAGCCTACTTTACAATGGAGTTTAATCATTACGAAGAAGTTCCGGGTAGCATTACTCAACAAATAGTGGAGGGTAGGAAGAGATAATTTAAAATGTAAATCTCAAAATGTAAAATCGACGTGAAGCGTCGTCCTGAGGCCCGTCACGGCGGGCCGAAGGATCTAGATCCTTCACTTCGCTCAGGATGACAACAAGTTGTCATTTTAACATTTTACATTGTTCTTCGACGGGCTCAGAATGGTGAGCGAAGTCGAACCATCATTTTTAATTTTGATTTTTGCATTTTACATTTTTTATCATGTGGGAACAAATTAAGCAAATCTTGAAAAAAAATAAGGGAACTTGTATTATTATAGAAGAAGGTCAGCCAGCTTACGT
>JAHKAK010000023.1 GCA_018826025.1 Patescibacteria group bacterium | reverse complement strand
GTTTTAAATAATTCTCCGGCTGCTTCCACAAAATCTCCAATATCAAAATTATCAGCGAATAATTTATACGCTTTCTCGCCCAGCGCGTCTTTTTTGAAAAACAACTGAATTTGCCCGGAAGCGTCTTCCAGCCGCGCAAAACAAGAGCCGCCATGCAAGCGCAAGAGCCTTAACCGGCCAGCTAAAATTATTTCTTTCTTCGCACCTTCGTATTCCTCAAATTTTTCCAACGCCTGTTCAGCCAAAATCCGCCCGCGCGCCGTTTTAGCGGGATACGGATTAATGCCCGCTTCTTTCAAGCGGGCTAATTTATCCAATCGGTCTTGTTTTATTTTTTCTAAAGACACGGGGGTAAAATTAAAAATTATTTTTTGTAACCAAAATGATATACTGGCTCGATGTCTTTTCAATGGTGCAGTCGCGATTCGTTGATCTTTTTATTTTTCTAATCAATGGATTAATGCTTTCGTTGTCAAATTTAGTATAATACTCATCATTGAGCACCGCGTCTTTCATCAATTCAGCCCGCTCTCTAACATCTTCTTCAGGAAGTTCTATAATAATTCTTATAGCATTATTTTCTTCTTCGGAAGTATACTTTACTCCCGACTCATCAAGTGCCCTGAAAAGTCTTGCGTTTGTCATTTTTTGCGGTGTTTCAATCTGAGGTTCAAAGTTTTTTAGATTTTCCATAGAGTTCTGCTTTAAAAAATAAATTGCCTAGATTATTAATATTTTAATAAAAAGAGTTTTCCGCTATTTCGCCTAACGTATCCGAATATACGAAGTTTTTGCGACTAAAAGGAGTAAAAATTTGGGCGGAGATAAAATTCAATTCTTTAATGTAATGTAATGTAAAAAGGAATTTTATCGTAGCCGTATATTCGGTGTTATCGGACGTAAGTTTATTTTTGTCCCACATTTTTGAATAAAAAATTAGAATTGGGCGGAGGGATTAGGTATTTATCCCTCCGGCATAAAAAATTCACCACATATTTTCCTTTACCATTTTTGTATATTCCTGAAGGTTTTTACCAAAGCAAGCGACCTGAAGAAACTTTTGAATGCTAAAAGTCCGTTTGCAAGAAAATGACACGGAAATCGAATCTCCGACTTGAAAGCCATCGCAACTTATACCACTGGAAACATTACGACCCTTGAGGCCAATGAAGCACACACAGGCTGCGTAAGTCTCATATTCAATTGCTTCTGTTTCGTCGATAAGCTCACCGTTTCGATAGATCGATAGCCGTCCTCCTTCGAAAAAATCAAAGGCACTAATGTTGCTTAGAAATAACTTGCCAGTTTTGAACATCAGCTTGCCCTTAACCTCAGCGACTTTAAAAAGAACTTTTTTATTCATGACATTCTCCTTTCCATTATTTTATTTGCCCAATTCTAATTTTTTATTCTATTTTTAAAGAACAAAAATAAATTTATTTCCGATAACTAATTTATATGTGAAGTGCCTTCATAATTAACCCTTCAGCTAAAAACAACTTCTATTTTATTGCCACTATCATATACGCTACTTTTCCGCTCGGGGTTTCCACCCCCACCTTATCGCCCGCTTTATGATCCAAAAATGCTCTGCCCAGCGGAGATTCGTTGGAAATTTTTCCGGCCGCGGGATTGGCCTCTTCCGAACCAACAATAGTGAAATTCTGCGTCTTACCGTTGGCGCAAACTTCAATAACCGAACCGATATGCGCGACGCTGGAACGGTGATTTTTATCTATTACTACCGCCTCGCGCAACAAATGTTCAATCTCTATTATCTTGCCCTCATTAAAAGCCTGAGCTTCGCGCGCGGAGCTATACTCCTGGTTTTCGGAAAGATCGCCCAAGGCTTTTGCTTCTTCTAAGCGCTTGGCGATTTCCTGGCGTTTTAATTTTAATTCTTCCAACTCCTGCTTATGCTGATCAATCCCTTCCTCGCTTAAGTATTGAGGCATGATAAAAATTCAAAATTCAAAAATCAAAATGTAAAATTTATGTGTCCCGCAGCTGCGGGACTGATTTTAACATTTTACATTGTCATTTTGAGATTTACATTTTACATTTTTAATTTTTATAGTATTCCTGCAACACTTCTTTAATGACCGGCATCGCCACCTGACTGCCTTCGCCCGCATTTTCCACCAACACCACCAGCACCATTTGCGGATTCTCGTAAGGAGCGAAGACCACACCCCAAGCATTAGAATTTTGGTTACCGGCCAATTGAGCCGTGCCGGTTTTGGCGCCAACCGCCACCGGTAAATCATTAAGCAGAGACGCCGAACCATCAGTAACAGTTTGGCGCATGGCTTTTTTTATTATGGCCAAATTAGCCTCATCAATAAATCCTTGACGAATAATTTTAGGCTCTGTCTCAATGATAACATTTTTATCTGAATCAATAATTTTGTCAACTAAACGCGGCTGGATAATTTTGCCTCCGTTCAAAATCGCGGCTGTCGCCGCAGCCAACTGCAAGGGTGTGGCCAACAAATCGCCCTGGCCTATGGAAACATGATATGTGTCACCCGTATACCAATCCTCGTTCTTAACCGCTAATTTCCATTGTTCATCCGGCACAAGCCCCTTGTTTTCTCCCGGCAAATCAATGCCCAGCGCGCTATCAAATCCGAATAATTTAAAATACTTAGCCAAGCGTTCTATCCCCAACCCTTCTATTTTATCATAACCGCCGCCGATTGTGTAGAAATAAACGTTGCAAGATTGAGCGATAGCTGAATAAATGTCCACGAGGCCGTGCGCCTTCCAGTCCGCGAAACGATAAATTATCGCCGGATTATATTGATTAGCTAAAGTCAATTCTCCCGCGCTAAACACCGTTGTCGCCGGCGTAATTATTTTTTCTTGCAACGCCGCGCCGGCAATTAAAGGTTTAACGATGGAACCTGGCGGATATTGGCCGGAAATTGCCCGATTAAAAAGCGGATGGGCCGGATCATTCAACAGCTCATCTGAATCCTTAGAAGAAAAACTTTTGGAAAAAAGATTATTATCAAAGCTCGGAAAGCTCACTAGAGCTAAAACTCCGCCGCTGTTTGGGTCCAGCACGATCGCGGCCGCCTTTTTTAATTGACGGCTCTGCAAAATATTTTTTAAACTATCATAAAGCGCCTCTTGCAATCGGCCGTCTATCGTTAAAACCAGCCCTTGGCCATCTTGCGGTTTTTGCTCAGCCATTTCTCCTTCTTGACGCCCCAAAGAATCAACCTCTAAAAGTCGCTGGCCGGGCCGGCCCCGTAAGATTTTTTCATAAAAAGCTTCCAAACCATTTTTCCCAATTTTTTCCGTTAAAAAATAATCCGGATTTTGTTTAATGTCACTTTCCGTCATTCTTCCTAAAAAACCCATCAGATGGGCATACTTTAGCCCTTCAATATACTGACGGGCAATATTTTGCTCAATACCAAAACCAGGCAATTCATTCAGGCTTGACTGAAGTTTCAATAATTGTTCATGCTCCAAGCCCTCAACAATAATGGCCGACGGTCCATATTTTAAATTAATAGCGTTGATATCGTCTGAAATTTTGCTGGCCAGCACCCCGGCCAACTCCGCCGCCCTAACCACAACCGCTTGTCTAATTGTTAAATCGCGGGGTAAATCCGGCAAACTAACGATTAAATTAAAACTCGGGACATTATAAACTAATTGTTTTAAATTTTTATCGTAGATTATTCCGCGTGAAGCAAAGATCGGCAAAGAGCGTAAATGATTCTTTTCCGCCAACCCCTTAAAATACTGCCCCTCCCAAAGCTGCAAATAAGCAACGCGGCCAACTAAAATTAAAAAAACCGCCAAAATAACCAAACTAAAAATCCGGAAAGTTTGCGGCTTTATCGGCACCTCAATTTTTCGGTCATCAAAATCAGCGGACTTAGTCGCATCAAGAAAAATTTCTTCCGGCTCAATAGATTCTTTAAAAATAGTTTTAATTTTCAACCGAGCCAGCGCCCTATTTAATTTTGAAAATTTGTCCATGGCTAAACAATAATTGGCTTTTTCTGATAATTAAAAGCCCCAATAAAGATAGCAGGCCATTATAGAAAACCTTTATCGGCAAAGCGACAGAAAAATAAAAAACTGAAAGCTTTATGGGCTCAATCAAGCGCCAAATGGAAAAAACCTCAACCAGTAAAAATTGGTACACCTCAAAAAATAACACGCCAACAACGGCCAGCAACAACAACGCCAACAAATCATTTTTCTTGAAAAAAATATTGGATAGCAACTCAAGGCTAAAAAACATCAGGCACGCGCTCAGCGTAAAAACTCCAAATGGCCGGCCGGCCAATAAGTCAAATAACAAAATAGGAATCATGGCCCACCAAAAATTTTTTTCTTCTTTCTGGCAAATCGCGAAAGCTAAAACGCCGGCTAAAATTAAATTGGGCGTTATCGTTAAAACCGCCAATTTTGGCAGCCAAGTTAATTGCAAAGACACAATTAAAATTGAACCTAAAATTAATAAAAAAAATCTCATATTTATTTTGGCTAACGAGGATGATGCGTCCCGTAAGACGGGACATATCATCCGAGCGAAGACAAAATACAGGGTTTTTAATACCCCGCGGCTCTGCGGCGGTTGGGATATTCCTTTTTTGAGTCCAGAGCTCTGCTCTGGGGTTTAATACCCTTTATTTAAACGTTCGCTTTTTACTCATTAAAATTCTTTCCAATTTACCAAAATAAAAACTTGTTCTAAATTGTTAATTTCGGCCGCCGGAGCGATAACGGCGCTCTGCCAAATTTCGTTAGCTTTTTTATCCACGCCAATAACTCGACCAATCACCAAACCTCGGGGAACACCATCATTAAGCCCGGAGGATAGAACTGTTTCGTTAATATTAATTTGAGCATCAATAGGAATCATCTCCATCGTCACGCCAAGCCCATGATTTCCCTTCACCGCCCCGTTCACCCGCGTGTCTTGAGTCAGCGCATTTACGGAAGAATTTCCATCGGTGACTAAAAGCACTTTGGAAAAATTATCAGCCGCTTCCGCCACCCGGCCAACCAAAAAATTATTAGCCGCTACCACTGCCAAACCCACCGCCACTCCATCCGTCCGACCTTTATTTATTAAAAGATACTGGCCCGACGTTAAGCTGTATCCGGTTACTGAAGCCATAATTAATTTCTGTTTGGCCGGCTGATCCAAATTCAGCTGCTGGCGCAAAATTTCATTTTCGCGGGCCGTTTCTTTAAACCGAGAATTTTCTCCGAAAAGCCTTTTATTCTCACTCATTAAATTCGCGTTTTCCTGGCTTAAATCCTTCAACGTGATAAAAAAATCCCAAGGAACGGATACCCGCTTATCGATAGCTTGAAATAACCCGATAACCGGCCGCGCCGCCCAAAAGACTAAGCTCTTGGGAGCGGTTAGCCAGCCCCACCAATTAAAAAAAATCAGCAGTAAAATTACCGCCAGAATTATTATAAAGTTTATTAATTTGGATTTGTTGGTATTTTTCATGATATCGCTACAGACTATGGATGGCTTACTAATATACAGATTTATACGCCTTTATGCGCCTCCCTTTGTAATTGGAGGAAAAAAAGGAAATTTTATCCGTATATATCTATATATCTTATCTGTATATCTGCATTTATCTGTATTCCGTAGCTATCTTGGCGCTTCGCGATATTGCGGCGAAACCAAAACTTCGCTTAAGCGATCTATGTCTTCCAGCACCACCCCGCAACCTCGTACCACCGCGGTCAGCGGATCTTCCGCCACTCGCACCGGCATTTGCGTTTCGGCCGCGACTAATTTATCCAAACCGCGAAGCAAACTTCCTCCGCCCGACAAAACAATGCCCCGCTCCATAATATCAGCTACCAGTTCTGGCGGCGTTAGCTCCACGGTCGCCCTAATGGAATTTACTAAAATATTCACTGACCGTGCCATCGCTTCCCGAATTTCATAATCAGTCACCATTAATTCTTTAGGCAAGCCATTAATCAAGTCTCGGCCGCGCATCACTGCTTTTAATTTTTCATTCATCTCGCAGGCTGAACCAACGGAAATTTTGATGTCTTCGGCGGTTTTATCACCCAGCAAAAGCTTAAATTCATCGCGCGCGTATTTGATAATGTCTTCATTTAATTTGTCGCCGGCCACGCGCAAACTCTTGCTCACAACTATGCCGCCCAGCGAAATTACCGCCACTTCGCAAGTGCCGCCGCCAATATCCACAATTAGATTGCCCACCGCGTCTTGAATTGGCAAACGCGCGCCGATGGCCGCGGCCATCGGCTCTTCAATTAGAAAAACTTCACCGGCACCCGCGTTGCGCGCCGCGTCTTCCACCGCCCGTTTTTCCACCTCCGTCACGCCGCAAGGCACGCCGATAACCACCCGCGGCCGGGCCAAAAAAGACATGGCGCCATCGTTGACCTGTCCGATAAAATAATGCAGCATCTGTTCGGCCACTTCAAAATCGGAAATCACGCCATCCACCAGCGGCCGCGTAGCGACAATATGGCCGGGCGTGCGACCGACCATGCGTTTGGCGTCATTTCCAATAGCCAAAATTTGCCCTGTCTTTTGGTTCACCGCCACCACCGAGGGCTCATTAATCACAATCCCCCGGCCGCGCACATAAACCAGGGTATTGGCCGTACCCAAATCAATGCCGATGTCCTTGGAAAATTTATGGAAAAGTTTATTAAACATTTAGCGTCCCGCTTCCGATATTGCCAGGCCTTTTGGCGCAAGTCCCATTGGGACTTAGTCCCTTGCGCTCAACGCAAAGCAACTTCGGCAGCGGGTCGTTTAGTATTCATAGTATAGCCACTTTTCCCGTTCGGGTCAATTGAAACCATAAAAAATACCCGCTATAAAAGCAGGTTTTTTTATCTAACAATCTTCAACGGCTCAACCATGGGCGCCGTTGAGCCGTTAGAATTTTTGCCTCCGCGACATTCTGACATTCTGCAGAATGTTATAATGTTATAATTTCTCATAATTATTTTTTTGTATTTTCCCCATCAGTATTCATCGTATAGCCATTTTTACCTTATGGGTCAAACAGATTTTAAAAATAAAGGGTATTAAACCCCAGAGCAGAGCTCTGGACTCAAAAAAGGAATATCCCAACCGCCGCAGAGCTGCGGGTTATTAAAAACCCTGTATTTTGTCTTCGCTCGGATGATATGTCCCGTCTTACGGGACGCATCATCCTC
>JAHKAK010000022.1 GCA_018826025.1 Patescibacteria group bacterium | reverse complement strand
GCAAAAAGGACTGGTGCCAAAAAGCGCTAATCGTCGAGCCAGCGTTAAGATTTTAGGATCGCAAGGTTTAATTAAAAAATTGGATTTTAAGGGTATGGCTTTTTCGGCCAGCGCGAAAAATGCTATTATAAAAGCAGGCGGAACGATAGAAGCAAAAAAACGCAAATGAAATACACGCTAAAAGAACGCCAAAAATACGCTGGCGCAATAGCGTAAACTTGCGTTTATGCCTTGCGTAAAGTGGCTTCTACAAAAAATATGTGGCAGAAATTTATCCAGATTTTTAAAGTAAAGGAGCTCAGAAACAAGATACTTTTTGTCTTGGTAGTTTTTATTATTTTTCGTTTGGTGGCCAATATTCCGGTACCGGGAATCGACACGGAGCGATTGAGATCTTTTTTTGAAGGGAATCAGCTCTTTGGTTTGCTTAATATGTTTACCGGTGGCGCCATGAGCAATTTATCTATTGCCATGCTGGGTATGGGACCATATATCACCGCCACGATTATTCTGCAACTTTTGACGATGATCTTTCCTCGCCTGGAAGCAATCTATAAAGAAGAGGGCGAAGCTGGCCGGCAAAAATTCAACCAGTATGGCCGCATGTTAACTGTTCCGTTAGCCGCTTTACAGGGTTACAGTATGATTATGCTTTTTCGCAGTCAACAGATTATAGGCGATTTGAGTTTATACCAGATGTCGCTTACCATTTTAGTTGTAACGGCTGGGACAATTTTTATGATGTGGCTGGGAGAACTAATTTCTGAAAAAGGCATAGGGAACGGTGTTTCTCTTTTAATTTTTGCCGGCATTGTGGCCAGCTTCCCAACGAGTTTGCGTCAAATGTTACTTAATTGGGACCCGGCTAACATTCCCTCTTATGCCGCTTTTATTGTTATTGGTTTAGCCGTGATAGTGGGCGTGGTTATTATCACCGAAGGCCGGCGCAATATTCCTGTTTCCTACGCCAAGCGCGTGCGCGGCAATAAAGTTTATGGCGGCGTTTCAACTTATTTGCCGCTTAATGTTAATCCGGCCGGCGTTATGCCGATAATTTTTGCTTTATCCTTTTTACTTTTGCCGGGAATGATCGGCAGTTTTTTGGCTAACGCTAAAACCGCTTGGGTCGCGACATCAGCTAAGTTTTTGCGAGATATATTTCAAAATGGCGACGTGATTTATTCCGTGGTTTACTTTTTGTTGGTGGTGCTATTCACTTATTTTTACACGGCCGTTACCTTTGATCCAAAAAATATTTCCACCAACTTGCAGAAAATGGGCGGTTTTATTCCCGGCATCCGGCCCGGGCAACCCACTACTGATTTTTTGAATTTTATTTTAAATCGCGTTTTGCTGGTGGGCGCGATTTTTCTTGGTATTATCGCGATCGCGCCAAATATTGTGCAAGGGGCGACCGGCATTACCGCTTTTCAAGTTGGCGGCACTTCTATTTTGATCGTGGTTTCGGTAGTGCTGGAAACTATTCGCCAGGTTGAATCACAACTGGTGATGCGGGATTACGAAGGCTTCTGACCACGGATAGCGCGGATTTTAAGCGCGGATAATGCGGATTATCCTATCAACGAAATCTGTTATAAATCCGCGTAATCAGAGGTAAAATCATGGAAAGGCATAATTATAAGAATAAGTAGCAAATATTATGAAACAACCGTTAGTTTATACATTGTTAGGCCGCGCGGGATGCGGCAAGGGCACACAGGCCAAATTGCTCATGGAGCATTTTGGCTTATTTTATATCGGTAGCGGGGAATTATTGCGGGAGCGAACTCAAACCGCGGATTTCACCGGCCAGAAAACCGACCGGACAATGAAAACCGGGGCGCTGGTGCCAACCTCTTTGATTTTTATGCTTTGGATAAACCGATTGGAAGAAATAAAAAAACAAAAAGATGATGATTTTGAGGGAATAATTTTTGATGGCAGTCCGCGTAAATTAATCGAAATGCATCTTTTGGAAGAAGCGCTTAGCTGGTATGAGTGGGATAAAAACTTTAAAGCCATACTCGTTGATATTTCACAGGAGGAAGCGCTAAACCGATTGACTAAACGCCGCCAGTGCGCCAAGTGCGGCCATTCAATTCCATACATGGACGAGTATAAAAATTTAACTTCTTGTGACAAGTGCGGCGGGGAATTGTTTGTGCGCCAGGACGATAAGCCCGAAGCCATTAATCAGCGGCTAGGTTTGTTTGAACAGGAAGTCAGGCCGGTGGTTGAATTTTACGAGAAAAAAGGCTTATTGGTAAAAGTTAACGGCGAGCAGGCGATTGAGAAGGTGCAGAAAGAAATACTGGAGAAGATAGAATAACGGGGGGATTAAAAATGCAAAATGTAAATCTCAAAATTAAAAATGACAATGTAAAATGTTAAAATCAATCTCCGCAAGGCGGAGATACCTAAATTTTACATTTTGATATTTAAATTTTTAATTTAAGCTAAAGTTAGACGGCAAAAAAATATTTTGTAAAAATGATTAGGATAAAAACAAAAGATGAAATAGAACTTATGCGCCAGGGAGGCAAGATTTTGGCGCAAGTTTTAGGCGAACTGGCAAAAAAAATAAAGCCGGGCATCACCACTAAAGAGTTGGATGAATTGGCGGAAAATTTAATTTATCAGCACGGCGCCCTGCCTGGCTTTAAGGGTTTTAATGATTATCCCACGACGCTTTGCACTTCAATTAACGAAGAAATCGTTCATGCTTTGCCTTCCAGCCGTCGGTTAAAAGAAGGAGATATTATCGGTTTGGACTTGGGAGTTTTATATCCGCCGGAAAACTGTAACGCATGTGCCATGGCTCATAGTTGTGGCGGCTCGCCCCGTGGCGAAGCTTTACGGGGCCAGAAAGGTTTATATACCGATGCGGCCATAACCGTGGCGGTCGGTAACGCTAGTCCGGAAGCAAAAAAAATTATTGAAGTGGCCAAAGGCGCGCTCGCGGTGGCAATAGATAAAATAAAACCGGGCCGGAAATTATCCGAAGTTTCCGTTGCGATTGAAAATTTTGTTAAAAAGCAGGGCTTGGCTGTTATCCGAGAACTGATTGGCCATGGCGTAGGTTATGAGCTCCACGAAGACCCGGAAATCCCTAATTTTGATTTTAGCAATACGCGGCAATTCAAGGACGTGGTTTTAAAAGAGGGAATGACCTTGGCAATTGAGCCGATGGTGGCGGCCGGCAGTCATAAAATTAAAAAATCCAAAGATAAATTCGGCTATTTGACCGAAGACGATTCCTTAGCCGCGCATTTTGAACACACGGTCGCGGTGACGGAAAAAGGGTGTGAGATATTGACAAAGATATAAACAAGGCGCATTATAGCTTAATTGGTAAGTTCTTTTTTTAACATTTTGGCAAAAAGGAGGAAGGGCTATGGATCAAGTGATTTTTCAGGTAGGCTTTTTGCAGATTACGACTTTTCATACCATCGCTTTTGTAATTTGGGCGGTGACAGCGGCCATTATTTTGGCAAAAGCCGGAAAAGTGGCTTCGGCTTTCATCGGCACCCCTGTCGTTCTTGCGTTAATATTGCTCACTAGCTATGTTGTTGTTATTCTGAGCAGCTACGAATATCAGGCGATAATGAGGCCAGAGGCGGAAGAGAAGATTAAGGTTTACGGCAATATTATTGTTTTGTGGCTGTCGGCACTTTGTCTCGCTGTGTCGGTAGCGGCCATATTGTACTATGTGCGACACTTATTGCGTCGTATCTGCCACAAAAAGCAGGACGTGGTGTCGAGGCTATAAGATACGTATAGCACCAGATAGCCGTTCCTTAGCGCAAGTTGCTATGGGCGGCTTTTTTATTTTGGCTAACGAGGAGGATGCGTCCCGCGAAGCGGGACATATCATCCGAGCGACGACAAAATACAGAGAGTACTCTTTATTTGGTCAGGGTTGTGATATAATGGGGGTAATCGCTAATAGACAAATTCAAGATAATATACGAATCAATTTAACTCCTCCCGACCTCCTCTTTAAAAAAGAGGAGGAGTTCCCTCTCTTTTATAAAGAGAGGGTTAGGGTGAGTTAGGAATTCGTATATTCGTGATTACTAATATGGAAAACAATCCCTATTTATCCGTCATTATTCCAGCCTATAACGAGGAAAAACGCATAAGCAAAACGCTACTGGCGGTTGATCAGTATTTGCAGAAACAAAATTTTGAGTATGAAATTTTGGTGGTGTCGGACGGCTCAACTGATAAAACCGCTGAAATTGCGGAAGATTTTAAAAGAAATGTAAAAAATTTAAAGCTGATTGATAACCAAGCCAATCACGGCAAGGGCTGGGTGACTCGGCAAGGAATGTTGGCGGCGGAGGGTCAAATTCGTCTTTTTATGGATGCGGATAATGCCACCACCTTGGATCATTTTGATAAGATGAAATCGTATTTTGATAATGGCAGCCAAGTAGTTATCGGTTCCCGAGACGCCAAAGACGCCAAGGGCGCCAAACAAGCTGTGCCGCAGTCCGGATTTAAGCGCTTACTGGGGAATATGGGCAATATTTTAATTCAGGTTTTCGCGGTGTGGGGCATCTGGGATACCCAGTGCGGCTTTAAGGCTTTCTCGGCCGAAGCGGCCAAGGCTGTTTTCTCCAAATCAAAAATTGACCGTTGGGGTTTTGACATTGAGGCACTGGCGCTGGCGCGGAAATTAAAATATAAAATTGAAGTCGTTCCGGTCTACTGGATTAACGATCCCCATAGCAAGGTTAGCTTAAAGGGTTATTTGATGACCTTTAAAGAGCTGTTTCAGGTTTGGTGGTGGCTGGTGAGGGACGTTTATAAATTAAAAATGTAAAAATCCCCGGCCAGCCTCGCTTTAATCTATGATTTATAATAACCGTTAATTATCCCTGCTTATAGTGCTTATCGCTATAAGACAGCTAACGGCTAGCGGGGCAGGCAAAATGTAAAATCGACACGTAGCGTCATCCTGAAGGAGTCCCGCTAGGCGGGACGACTGAAGGATCTAAAGATCCTTCGCGGAGTTTATCCCGATGAAAATCGGGGCTCAGGATGACAACAAAGTTGTCATTTTTACATTTTACATTGTCATTTTTTATTTTGAGATTTAAATTTTACATTAAATCATGGGAATAGAAATTAAAGAGAAAAAATTGAAAAAGCCGACCTCCGAACTTCGTTTTGATCTGGTGAGTAAAAATTGGATTGTTATCGCGACCGGGCGCGCCAAACGGCCGGAGGAATTTATCAAGCAAGAAAGGATAAAGGTAACGGTGGAAAAAAAAGATTGTCCGTTTTGTAATTTAGCGACGCAGGAGAAACCCGTGCTGGAATATAAAAATGAAGCGGGTCAAAACGAGGTGACAATAATTCCAAATAAGTACCCGGCTTTCGCGCAAACCGGTTTACTTAACGAGCGAGCGGAAGGGCCTTATTCGATTATGGATGGTGTTGGGTTTCATGAAGTGGTAGTAACCAGCGACCATAATAAATCTTTGGCCGAGTTGCCGTTATCTCAAGTGCGGCGGGTGATAGACGCGTATCAGGAGCGGTATTTGGAACTGGCCAACGAAAAATTCGTTAATTATATTTCCATTTTTCACAATCATGGCCAAGAAGCCGGCGCTTCAATTGCCCATCCCCATTCGCAAATTATCGCCATTCCGGTCATTGACCCGGATTTACAAGGTAGCCTTAATGGGTCGCGTTTGTTTTTTGAAACGCGGGGCGAATGCGTACATTGCAAGATGATGGAGTGGGACAGAGAAGATAAGCAGCGGATTATTTATGAGAATAAAGAATTTGTGGTGCTTTGTCCTTTTGCGTCGCGCGCGTCGTTTGAAGTGAGGATTTACCCTAAAGAGCATCACTCGTATTTTGAGCGGATAAAAGATATGGAAAAAGATCAGTTGGCTGATGCCCTGCAAGTCGCTATGAGTAAAATTTTTAAAGGATTAAACGACCCGGCTTATAACTTCTTTTTACATACTGCGCCCGCCGACGGTAAAGACTATGGTCATTATCATTGGCATTTTGAAATCCTACCTAAAACTTCTATTTTGGCTGGCTTTGAACTGGGGGCGGGCATTGAAATTTCTACGGTTCAACCGGAAGCCGCGGCGGAGTATTTGAGGGGGATAAAATAAAAATAAATTGTCATTCTGAGCGTAGCGAAGAATCTATTCATAATTTTCAATTTTCAAATCTTAATTTTCAATGTTTGAAAATTAGTTGATTGAAAATTCATTGCGCAAAGCAATATGATTGTCACGCAGCTTTACGTTATAAATTGGAGCTGCGTACTTGAAAATTTTAAAAATAGATCCTTCACTTCGTTCAGGATGACAAAATGATGTATGGTTTCCGCGATTCTTACTTGGTTAAGTTCTATAATAATCAACATTATTTCCGCCGCCGGCTACGGAGGCGTTTTTGGGCTGATGGCGCTAGAAAGCGCTTGTATTCCCGTGCCCTCGGAAGTCATTATGCCTTTTTCCGGTTTTTTGGTCTGGGAGGGGAGATTTGAATTATGGGCGGTGGTTGTTTGGGGGGCGCTGGGAAATTTAGCCGGCTCAATTATCGCTTATTGGGTTGGCGCTTGGGGCGGGCGGCGATTGATAGAAAAATACGGCAAATACGTGTTTATTTCCAGCCATGATTTAACTTTGGCGGACAGCTGGTTTGCCCGTTATGGCCAGAACATAGTTTTTTTTAGCCGTCTGCTGCCGGTGGTGCGCACTTTTATTTCTTTGCCCGCGGGAATTGCGCGCATGCCATTTAAAAAGTTTTGCGTTTACACTTTGGCCGGCTGTCTACTTTGGTCTTTTGTTTTAACCTACGCCGGACTTATCGCCGGCGAGAATTGGGACTTCTTAAAACTCTATTTTCATAAATTTGATTTGGCAATCGGCGCCTTGATAATTCTCGGCGCGATCTGGTGGGTGAGGCGGCATTTTAATCAAAAAACAGCAGACCCGCCCGCAACGCCTAAAGCTTAGCTTTGGCGAGCGCGGCAGTTAACAGTAAACAAAAAATATAAAAAAAATTATTGTAGCTAATTGTCCCGAAAAATAAAAAATCATAGATTTTTTAAATTTTTCGAGGATGCTCGATTTTGTAGCCAAATCGTAGATTTGGACAAAATCGGCAGAAAATGAATCATTATGATAAAAAAAATTATTGTAGCTAATTGGAAAATGAATCCAAAGACAAAAGAGGGCGCTCAAGTTTTGTTGGAGGCGATAAAAGCCAATATTAAAGGCGCTAAAGACGTTGAGGTTGTGATTTGCCCACCGGCAATTTGGCTGGCGGATTTAAAAGCCGGAGGGTCAATGAAGTTGGGCGCTCAAAATTGTCATTGGGAAGTTAGCGGCGCTTTTACCGGTGAGATATCCGCTGGCATGATAGCGGACGCGGGAGGCGAGTATGTTATTTTAGGACATTCCGAACGCCGGCAGTATTTAGGTGAAACGGATGAAATAATAAATCTAAAAATCAAGGCGGCGTTGAAAGCTAAATTAAAACCGATTTTATGCGTGGGCGAGATAGCGGGTGAAGAAATGAACGTGGCGGCGGAGCGCCAGCTGATTAGCGGCTTAGCCGGATTGAGCGTTAACCAACTGAAAGAGGTGATTATAACGTATGAGCCGGTTTGGGCAATCAGCAACGCCGGCAACAGGCCGTGCTTGCCGGATGAGGCTTTGAGCGCCGGGCTTTTTATCCGTAAAACCTTAACTAAACTTTATAGCCGTTTTGCGGCCGATAAAGCGCCGGTTCTTTATGGCGGCAGCGTTAACGACCAAAACGACTTGGCCTATATCGCGCAGTCGCGTTTGGATGGGTTGTTGATTGGTGGCGCGAGCTTGGAAGCTGAAGAATTTGGTAGAATTGTTAAAGAGATTGAAAAAAATGAAAATGCTTAAAGACATTGACGTGAAAAATAAGCGCGTTTTAGTCCGCGTGGATTTTAACGTGACACTCAATTCGGCCGGTCAGGTGTTTGATGATTTTCGTTTGCGCGCGACTTTGCCGACGATTCAATATCTAAAAACACAGGGCGCGAAAATTATTTTAATGGCGCACTTTGGCCGGCCGCCGGATAGCGGTAAGAGCAAAGCAATAAATAATAAGCTTAGCTTAAAGCCAATCGCCGAAAAATTATCTGAATTACTTAATCAGGAAATAAAATTGGCGCCAGATTGTGTTGGGGAGACGGTAAAAACAATGGCGCAAGAGTTAAAAGGCGGCGAAATTTTATTATTGGAAAATTTGCGCTGGCACGCAGAGGAAGAAAAAAATAACGCGGAGTTTGCCAAGCAGTTGGCGGCGCTGGGCGAAGTTTATGTTAATGATGCTTTTGCCGTATCGCACCGGGCGCACGCTTCGGTGGCCGCTATCGCGCAATTTTTGCCGGGTGTCGCGGGACTTCTTTTAACCAAGGAAATTGAGAATTTATCTCGCACCCGCGATAATCCCAGCCACCCTTTGGTGGCAATAATCGGCGGGGCAAAAATTTCAACAAAGATAAAGTTAATCCAAAGTTTTTTGAATAAAGCGGAAGACGTTATTCTGGGCGGAGCCCTAGCCAACACAATATTGCATGCTCAAGGCGTGGCTATTGGCCGATCTTTTGTTGAAGGCGGTATTTTTCCGGAGCTTAAGAACCTTAAATTGACCAGCACTAAAATTCATTTGCCGATTGACGCGGTGCTTTCTGAAGACCAGAAAGGAGCAGGCGCTTTTCGCATCGGCGCGGTTGGCAGCACCGGCGAGCGGGAGTTAATTTTAGACATTGGTCCGGATTCGCAGAAATTGTTTGCTACCGTTATCGCTCAAGCTAAAATGATAATTTGGAATGGCCCCATGGGTCTTTTTGAAATGAAATCTTTTGATGGCGGGACAATGGCGATAGCCCAAGCGATTATTAATTCTGACGCCTATTCTATTGTTGGCGGCGGCGAAACCGTGGCTTTTTTAGAAAAATTGGGTTTTATTGATAAGTTTTCTTTTGTGTCCACCGGCGGCGGCGCGATGATGGAATTTTTGTCGGGTGAGCCAATGCCGGGGATTGAAGCGCTGGAAGAAAAGATTTATGATTTATGATTTATGAATTGAAAAATACAGATTTATTCTTAAATCGTAAATCGTAATTCTCTTTTTATGTTTTGGCGAATAAAATCAACCGCGCCGAAAGAATTTATTGAGCAATTTCCCGAATATAGTCCCGTGACGCTGGAATTACTTTATCACCGAGAGCTCAAAACGCAGGCGCAAATTGATGAATTCTTTAATCCTGATTATGACGGGGATCTGCACGATCCTTTTTTGATGTTGGGTATGAGCGAGGCGGTAGCGCGTGTGGCCGAAGCGATAAACAATAAGGAGCCGATCGCGATTTTTGGCGACTATGATGCTGATGGCGTGTGCGGCGCGGTGCTTTTAAAAGCAACATTGGAAGCGTTGGGCGCTGATGTAGCGGGCGGCATTTATGTGCCGGACCGCGCCCGGGAGGGTTATGGTTTAAATCCGGAAGCTATTAAAAAAATCGCGGCAAATGGCGTAAAATTATTGATCACGGTAGACTGTGGAATTTCCGAGAACGAGGACATTGATTTGGCCGGCTCGCTGGGCCTGGAAGTTATCGTGACCGATCATCACCAACCCGGCAAGGTTTTGCCCAGAGCCTTAGCGATTGTTAATCCTTGGCAGGCAGGCGATAAATATCCGTTTAAAGAATTGGCCGGCGTGGGGGTGGCGTTTAAATTAGCGCAGGCCCTTCGACAAGCTCAGGGTAAACTGGGCTTAGAGAAAAAAATTCCGGAGGGTTGGGAAAAGTGGCTCTTGGATTTAGTGGCACTGGGCACAGTGGCCGATTGCATGGAGCTACTAGGCGAAAATAGGACATTGGTGAGATACGGTCTGATAGTTTTGGCGCAAACCCAGCGAGTGGGTTTGCAGGAGTTAATGAAAGTCGCGCGCCTGAATCCGATTTATGAGGAAGAAAAATTAAAAACCAATTTAGATACTTATTCTTTAGGCTTTGTTTTGGCGCCGCGGCTCAACGCGGCCGGCCGAATTGATCACGCGGATTTAGCCGTGGAATTATTATTGACTCAAGACAGAAGCCGGGCGCAGGAAATGGCGCGGCAAATCAATGATTATAACCGTCAGCGGCAAAAAATCACTGATGATATTGTGTTGGAAATTGAGCGGCGAATCAAAGATAAGCCAAGTGATAAAAGTAATCCGGTCATTATTGCCAGCGAGGCCAATTGGTCGCCTGGCGTTATTGGTTTGGTTGCGGGCAAAATCGCCGACAGGCATAATCGGCCGACTTTTATTTTTTCGGCGGCTGGTGAGAATGAGCCGGGGCACTTGCGCGGTTCGGCCACGTATAAAGCAGAGCTTCTTCGTGGCTCAGCCCGCAGCGTGGGAGGTTTTAATCTAATTGAAGCGATTGGGCAATGCGAGAAATTATTAATCGGTTTTGGCGGCCATATTGGCGCGGCCGGGCTGGAAATGCTGGCAACTAATTTGCCGGCGTTTGAGAAAAAAATTAATCAAATCGCGGCTAAGAAGTTAAAAAACAAGGATTTAACGCCAGTGCTGGAGATTGACGCGGAATTAACTCCGGTTGATATTGACTGGAAATTATTTGATGATCTGGAAAAATTTGAGCCGTTTGGCAAAGCTAACGAACGGCCGCTGTGGCTGATCAAAAACCTGACAGTAGCGTCTGTTCGCGTCGTAGGCAATGGGTCAAAACATTTGAAGCTGGAATTGAAAAGTGAACAAATGCTGGGTAAAATTTTCAAAGGCATCGGTTTTGGTTTAGCCGGCCCCGAAAAAAACGGGGTAAAAAACGGCAATGCCAATTTGGCGTATGGCGATATTATTGATATAGTGGCGGAAATAATTATGGACGAATGGAACGGCACGCGGAATTTGCAGTTGAAAATAGTTGATCTGAAG
>JAHKAK010000002.1 GCA_018826025.1 Patescibacteria group bacterium | reverse complement strand
TTGGCGGCATATCAGGTAACGATTCGCAAGGCAAAGTTCAGCTGCCCAATTTTCTGGGTTCGGGTGTTAGCACTGTCAGTGACCTTATCCTAAAAATTGTTAATTTTTTAATGACGCTGGCCTTGCCCTTCGCGGTGCTAATGTTAGTTTGGGCGGGATTTCAATTTGCCACGGCCCAGGGGAGCGAAGAAAAACTAAGAACAGCCAAAAGAAATCTTATCTGGACGGTGGTGGGCGTGCTGGTAATCTTGGCGGCCAGGGAAATTGTGGGTTATATCACCGAGCTTTTGGGCGGGACAGGAACCAGTTCCCTGATGACCAAAATAAATAATTTGCTGACTCAAGTTTATGTGTTTTTGTTCCTTTTGGTCACGGTTTATTTTTTCTGGGGTATTGTGAAATTTGTGCGCGCCAGCGCGACCGGCGGCAAAGAAATGGAAGAAGGCAAGCGCCATATGATCTGGGGAATTGTCGGTATGGCGGTGATGGCGGGCGCTTGGGGGATAGTGGCCATTTTGCAGTCGGTTTTGTGGTAGCCGCCGACCGCGGAAAGTCAAAAGTCAAAAGTCAAAAGTCAAAAGTACGACTTAAAGTAAAATAGGATGGCGACCGACAATAAAAGTTTCAGCGATAATTTCAAGAGGAGAATCTACGAATTTATTTTGCGGGTGATTAAATTCGTTGAGACATTGCCCAAGTCCGACGATTTATGCCGTATAGCGAAAGACCAAATTTTAAGAAGTGCTACCAGTATTGGAGCCAACTACGTGGAAGCCATTGCCGGTAGCTCTAAAAAGGACTTTACTAATTTTTTATCCCATTCTCTAAAATCGGCCAATGAAACCAAATTTTGGTTAGCTTTGTTAAGGGATACGGGCAAGGGAAACGACAATGAAATAGGAGGACTTTTAAGGGAGCTGATTGAAATTTCCAATATTCTCGGTTCTAGTGTCAAGACTTTAAGAGGCAAATAATTTTGAACTTTTTAATTTACTTTTAATTTTTGACTTTTGACTTTTAATTAGAGGTTAGATTGAAAATTAATAAAATTCCACGCGACAGGCCTGATTTATCCGCCATATCCGCAGTAAATCCGCGCTATCCGTGGTTACGAAAGGAGGTGAGCAAGAGAATGAAAAAATTTGAGAGAACGTTTAAGCAAACAGCAATTGTTGCTGTGACTTTGCTTTTCCCGATGATGGCTTTGGCGGCCACGATTAATACCGCTCTGGACAAAGTAAAAATTATTTTAAATTTGGTAATCGGGCTAATGTTTATTTTGGTCACCTTATATTTTATTTGGGGCGTTATCAAGTATGTGATGGCAGCGGGCGAGGAAGCAAAAATTAAAGAAGGCAAACAGCATATGATTTGGGGAATTATCGGTATGGCGGTGATAGCAGGCGCGTGGGGTTTAGTTAAAGTTTTGCTGGGTACTTTCGGTGTCACCAGTACTGGCATTCCGACCGGTCCGGGAACAGGACTTTAATTTAAAGTTTGAATTTTGCCCCCACACCTAATTAAAAAAGAAGCTATTTTTATAGCCGTGATTGATGGCCGGTAAGATTTTTTCGTTCGGGGATGTTTTTATTAGGTGTGGGGGTTCAATCAATTAGTCAAAGAAAAAGCCCCCGTTCCGTTTTAACGGAAGCAGGGGGCTTTTGGTTTTTTTGTTTCTCTCCTTTAGAAAAGGAGGGGTGGGGGAGGATTTCCCCGAAAGAACTATTTATCGGCTCATTGAGCCGATGCCTTCCGTGCCATTTTAAGCGCCGGGTCGGTAGGTGAAGTCGTGAAATTTTGCCCGGGCGAGAGGAGAAGAAAGATTTCCGCTTTTTCTCCCCGAGTATTTTTTTGTCCCCAGCTTTTTTCGCTGGACGGCCAGCGGTCCGCTTGGACCACTTCGCCGGATTTCATTCTGGCCCAAATTTCCGGCGGCGGCAAGGTCATTTTTTCTCGGGTAAAATAAACAATCTCACCCGGCATCAAAGCTTTAATGAACTTGACGTTGGCAGGAAGCCGCCTCGCCGCCGAGTGCGTTCTCGGCGCGTATTGCGCGGCAGTCGGATTCAGAGGGCCATTATCTTTTCCAAGCTCCGGCCATGTCCAGAGAATTGCGGACATAAGAAAGCCAAAGATCAGAAGCAAACCTCCGATTCCTCTAAGAAATTTTGGCATCCCTGGAATATAGGCTATTCCCAGAAAAATCGTGCCTATCAGTGCGAAAACCAGGAATTTTATCGATTCTCTTTTTGCTTCTTCTTTCTCTGATTTTTTTATCTCCGTAGCATCAGATGACTTAGAGAAAGACGAAATGGTTGTTTGCGGCGTTGCGGTGCGTGTCAGCTCCTGAACAAAAAACCAGATAGCGCCGATTGCCAGCAAGACAAAGAATACCGCGAGCAACACTTTCCATGTCCATTTTGGCGCTTTTTCCACTTGAACTTTTTCATCGGCCATAATGACCTCCTTGTTTCGTGAAAATTCTGGTTAAGATGTCGGGCGCGATTTTTTCTATCATCGCGCGAGTCTCTGCCGACAGATTTAATTTAGTCTCCGAGATATTCTTTGTGACCTTGCCTCTTTCGGTCTGGACGATTTCCAGCGCTTGTTCGGAAGAAAATCCCAACTTTTTTAATTTTTTGATTCTTTCCAAAACATTTTGGATACGGATTTTGTCGCCCTCCGTTTCTCTTTGCTCCATCACCATTTTCTCGGCGGACTCGGCAAGTTTTCCTTTGGGTTTGATTTCATCTATATTTAGGCGATCCAGGCGAATGCCCAGTTGCGACAAAACTTTTTCTCCGTTTCCTTGCCGCATTTTGGCAATGGCTCCCTTCCTCTCTTCTACTTCTTTTATGAGGGTTTTCTTTTGGGACTCCGTAAGAGAGGCAAGGTGGTTTTTTAGATAACCCCAGTTTTCTTTGTCTCGTTTATTGCTTTGAATCTTTTTCTCTCTGAAATCTCTGATTTTTGCATCGTAAAACCTCAGAAGGAGAGTTGTGGGAAAATTGGTGCTGATCGGCTTGAGTACTTCTCCAGCTATTGACTTTAACAAAATATTTGTAGCTTCTTCTCTGGCCCCAAGAGCCTCTTCCCATGTTTGAGGGCCTTCAAGGCCTGAAATGGCCCATTCCCGCAGGCGTTCACGGACAATGTCGTTGATGATTTCCTTGACTCCATTTTCTCCGCCGGCGTTTAAATAGTTGATAAGCCCGCTTTTCGGTTCTTTGTTTTTATCTTTTTTTAGAGGCGGACCTTCTGTTTTAGGCGGGGGAAGTTCGTTGACAGGAGTCCAGGTTAAGCTTACTGGTATTTCCAGTTCAGCCATATCCGGTGTCCGCACCAGCTGGGGCGGCAGGTCATAGTTTATTTTAGTCACATTGACTAAAATATATCCGTACCAATAGGGGAACAGCGGAAAAAATCTCCAGCCCTCATTTTTTACCTTTTTTGTTCTTTTTCCGAAGGTGGTCACCACCGCCTTATGAGGTGGATCAGCAGGAATCCTTCGGAGCCCTTGAAGAAAAAAAGAGCCCATCGCTAAAATTAAAAAACTCATGATTGCCCATATTAACCAATTCATGTTTTATTCCTCCTTTATTATCAACTAATTAACCGACAAATGTCTGTGGTTAAAACATCTGAGGTTTTGTGTTTGAGGTTTTGTGAGCTTAAAATTAATGGTGCCCAAAACTGAGTAAAAAATAACCCCATTAAACAAAACGGTCTAATCTAATGGGGCTTTTTGAGCAATAAGGATCCTAAGGCCTATTTGTCCTTTTTTCTGCTTTCTAATTTGAATTAAAGACCATGCTTTTTTGCAAAAGCCGCAGCCCATTCGTATTCTTTTCTCTTTAACCCTGCAAGGTAAGCTTTTTTCTCACAATTCAGATATAGTTTATTATCTAAATTATATTCCTTAATTAATTCCTCGATCTTCTTTAGAGAACTCTCTGTTTGCTTCTCTACCTCCTCCATGGAATAGTGGTGTATTTCTCCATCGCCCATGCGCCAATGTGTTTGGTTGAATGTATCTTCTATTGCTTTCTCCAATTCTTGGATAGCCATTAACGCTGCTTTTTGACTTTTTGTCAAACGACCCAAAAAACCTTTAATCCACGTTTTAACTTTACACATCTTTTTTCTCCTTTTCGGCCACCGGCCATTTTATTTTTTGTTTGTTTATCAGTTTTCGAACATATTGAGAAAGGAAAGATAATCCCTTTTCGATTTTTAAGGTTCTGTCCCAATCCCGGAATTATTCGCTGCCCGATTTTGGTTTACCCCCACACCTAATCCAGTAATATTCAGGACTTTCAAGAAAGTAAGGCGAAGCCATTTTTCTGACAAAAGAGGCCCTTAGAAAGCCATTATTTGATTAGGTGCGGGGAGCTTAAAATGGGCCTCGATCAGGATATTATATTATACACCTTGTATAAATTTATGTCAAGCTTTTGCGCGGGTATTTATTTTGGGCGGTCTTTTTTGGCTTTTAGTCAGGCGAGGCTATTGATGCAGCCAAGCGTTAATTTTTTTATTTTCGCTGTCATTTTAAGCCATTTTAACTTTATACGCATACGCATATAAAGTTAAAATGATAATAGGGTGAACATTTTAAGGGGTATTTTTTATGCGTTTTGCGTTTGTGTTTTAGGATTTTTTATATTCCGCGGAAGGTGCGAAGCACCATGGGCATGCCTATGGGCATCTCTTTTTAAAGACCAAAATATCTTTGGCATTTTTGTTCTCCGCTAATATGAGTGGCTTCAATATACGTGACATAATCATAAAGATTATAGTATTCCAGGGTCGCTTCAAGTTCTTGTTGGCAAGGGTAGGGGATAATATAAGCGCTTTTTTGAAATTGATAAAAACCAAGGTTTTTTAGTTTTTGACGAAAAATATCTCGTTTGATGCCAAGATTGTTTGGGATGTCAAACATGACGATTCGCCATAATCGGTCCCATTTTTGTTGCTTTTTAATTTTTAGATCTCTCATCCGTTTTTTAATAAAAAGACGGCGCCCTTTGGGTGTAATTTTTAGAATTATTTTGTCTCCCGATTCGCTCCATTTTATTAGCTTATTATTCTTAAGATTATAAAGATTCATTCTTATTTTTTGCCAATCGGATTTTTTAATCTTACTTTTTTTATTTTTAAAGAAAGATTTGCGTAATCCTCCTAATCCGGAAAAAATATTTGGAGCCGCAATTGACAAAGCAATAGCCCCCGAAATAAAAACCGCGGCTAATATAATTTTCCCCGTTTGGCGGATGGCCTGATTATTAATAACATCATTAAGAATAGATTCTTTGGTTAGCAACCCCTTTTCTGTTAGAATTTTTTCTAAATTTATTTGGTTTATTTGCGCTTTGTCGGTCTTAGATTTTTGGGCAGTCATTAATTTTTTATATTTTAACTTTGTATGCATACGCATATAAAGTTAAAATACGAATATTAATTTAACGAATATGAATTTAAGAATTTAAGAATTTAAGATTTATTTATTTTGGAATATTTGTGATATTTTGAAGAAAAAAAAAGAAAGAAAAATTAAATTAGTGGGGATGGAGACCCGCCCGCAACGCCTGAGCAAGCTCATGCTTGCTCAGGCGTTGCGGGGAGTCGCCTTATAAAATCACCCTCGGCGATAACGGGGTAAAAAATTCTCTATACTAAAAAATATATTAGTGGGGACGGAGAAAGTTAAACTCCCATGAATTTCTCCGTCCCGCCTTGGCGGGATGCGTCTTTTGTGTGCCTTGGGGGAGAGTCGAACTCCCATGGATTGCTCCACCAGCTCCTAAGGCTGGCGCGTCTGCCAATTCCGCCACCAAGGCATTCACTTATCAATTTCGCCACCTCGGCCTATGTTAAGTATTGTGGAATTTTTAGAAAAAATCAATTAGTTGGCGCGGGCGAAGGCGTCCTGCGTAGCTTCAGCGGAGAGGGGTGTTGGCGATGGTGTTGTGGTCGGAGTCGGGGTAGGCGTCG
>JAHKAK010000021.1 GCA_018826025.1 Patescibacteria group bacterium | reverse complement strand
ATTGAAAATATTTTATGATCTGACCAAGGAAAAAGAGCTGGACAAATCAAAGTCGGAATTTATTTCGGTGGCCGCCCACCAATTAAGGACGCCTCTCTCAACGATTAAATGGATCTTTGATCTGTTACTTAAAAATGAAGCCGGAAAAGTTCGGCCGGAACAACGTCATTATATGGAAATGGGAAATATCAGCAACGAAAAATTGATTATAATCGTCAATAATCTGTTGAATGTCTCAAGGATTGAGGAAGGAAATTTTAAGTTAAATTTAAGCAGCTGCGATATCAAAAAAATATTGACGAAAACGCGAATGAGTATAAATAGCCTTGTTCGGAGTGAAAATATTGATTTGCAATATGAATTAGCAAAAAATTTACCCGCTATTACGGCAGATGAAAGCAAGATCTCAATGGTAATAGAAAATATTTTAAGTAATGCCGCGAATTATACTCCCGAAAACGGAAAAATTAAGATCAGCGTAGCAGCGGAAGACAGCTTTTTAGTAATAAACGTTATTGATAATGGAATCGGTATTCCGGAAAAAGAGCAGAAAAAAATATTTTCTAAATTCTTCAGAGGTTCAAACGCCGTAAAGATTCATACAGACGGTTCCGGCCTGGGCTTATTTATCGCGAAAAAAATAATAAAAATGCACAAGGGCGAGATGACTTTTGAGAGCCAGGAGGGCATTGGCACAAAATTTATCATTAAATTGCCGATGGTAAAAGCTTGAGCCGAGAAAAGACATTCTTTATCTAAGTTAAAAGCGCTCCGTATTTTACGGAACGCTTTTTAATTTTGAAACGTTGAGCTTAATTATCGGTGAAAGCCTCCTCGGTAACCCCTGTAATAATTGTGGCCTCCTCGGTGAAGATGGTGTCTTCCTTTATGGTAATGGTAATTTCCGCCAAAATGACTCCTATTATACCCGCGATATCCTCCATAAGGAAAAAAGTGGCCGGATGGACCGGATGGATAGGGATAACCGTAAGAGGGAAAGTTAGGATAGACAGGACTCCCATAACCCCCATACCAGGCGCAACCAGCAAACGTCCAACTAATCACAATGAGCATGATACCCATCAAAAATTTCTTTTTCATAAGATGCCTCCTTTTCGGTGTTTTGGATGTGAATCCTTTATCAAAAATCTTCTTAGCGCCCCCTTTCTTTTTGAATTTATTCAATTTTTAAAGAACAGGCAATTTAGTTCCATATCCTGAACGAAATCTTTACCCCGTAACGAGTTTTATTCTGCTGATAGGGGAGAGCGTGTTTTATTCACAGCTCAGTGCTGTTCGACAAGCCTCAGGCTCTGTTGAGTTGTCACAAGTCTGACAAGCCTGTTTTAAAGCATCCTCATAGCCTGCCGTACCGCTTGGGCCTTCTGAACCCTGATTTAATTCATCAAGGGCCTGGCCTGTGCTCTGCTCAATAATGCCTGTCAGTTCGGCCATATCTTGAAAAACTACATCTGTAGGAGGCTCAAACACTAAATTATCAGCCTGCCAGGGGCTGCATTTATAGCTATCGCCATCTTGACTAGCTTGATTATATATTGTTAGCTTTGCCCTATTCTCTTCAAGCCTCTTGTTCATTTCCGCTTCTTCTTGTTGGCTTAAGTCAACGTAAACTTTTGTACCCTGACCTGGCTGATCCGAGGACCAAAAATAGGTCCAACCACCATTCAATATAACGTGCATATCTGTTTTTTCTGTTCCCTCTACGGTTTCCATATCTTGTCTTGCTTTTCCTTCCGAGAAATACGCTATACCTGAATAACTGCCACTTTCATCTTCTCCTTCAAAGTCACATTTGATGGAATCTCCCTTTTTAATCAAGTCCATCAGCGAGCCTGAATAAGATTCATCTGATTCATTTTGTTGGGCGACTTGATCCGTGTCCTTGTTTAACAAAAGATAGCCACCTGCTGCACCAGCTACGATTAGCGCCATGACAATGATAATTGTATTTTTGCTCATAATTCTTAAGATTAATTATTCCAGTTAGAGTATAAAATGATAATTGTTAATAGTCAATTAATGGATAATTTTAACGTCTCACCTTGGGTATTAAAATAAATAAAAAATCCATCCTTAGAGGGATGAATTTTTTGGAGCTCCCCTTGGTGGACGCGTTTAGAGCTTTGGATTGGGGGAGAAATTAAAAGATTGTTGGAGAAATTTGCCGATAATTTAATCTCCCTATTATTTATCGGCAGCACCCACCTTAACCGCTCTTCTTTAATTGTTGTTGGCATATGGATAGACATATTCCCAGCTTAATAGCCGGGAACTAAAACCGCCATATATGTGTGGACATTACCCCGCGCTATTGACAATTTAATCTTTTTGGTATAGAATAATATAGTTCTTTTACAAACTAAAAAGGAGGGAAATCATGCGAAAGTTAACCGTTTTAACCGTCGTCCTGTCGTTGATCCTTTTTTTCAAATCTGGTCTGGGGAAAGATCCGTTTATCCCGAAGGCGTGCCTGGTTACGCCGCTTTCACAAAACGTCAAAATTATCGTCTCTAAGGGGAAAAACAGGGTGTTGATTGGGCATTATCGCTACACTGTGAAGTCTGGCGATAACCTCTGGTCAATTTCCAGGAAGTTCACGGTTAATCAATGGATGATCCGTGAAAAAAATCCCTGACTTGGAGAAATTCTTTCTCCAAGTCAGGTAATTAAGATTCCCCTGATTGCTTGGAAAAAGTATCAGGGCCGGGCTTCATGGTATGGCCCCGGATTCCATCTGAAAAAGATGGCTTCTGGGAAACGTTATGACCAGGACAAGACCTTGATTGCCCACCGTCACTATCCAATGGGCCTTATGGTTCGCATCACAAATCTCCAAAATGGCCTATCGGTCATTGCGCGAGTGGAGGATCGTGGCCCATACCACGAAACAGATATACGGGAAGTTGATTTGTCCCTTGGCGCCGCACGAGTACTAAGGTCAGTCAGACAGGGAGTGGTGCCGGTCAAAATTGAACCGCTCAATGCCCATCTCGAAAAATGGGTACAAGGATTCGAGCAGTTGGTGTAGTTTTGCGCCTTGAGGGAACATAATTTTCCTCAAGGCGCTTTTTCATTTAAAGTTCCGTTATCCTGCTTGGGTATAAAAAAGTGATCTTACGGTTATTTTTTAGTTTTGGTGTTGAAAAAAATATTTTTTGTGGTAGAATAGAAAAAGATTAGTCCTCCGAGCTCCGCGATAGCTCAACGGTAGAGCAGCTCCCTGTTAAGGAGTTGGTTCCTGGTTCGAATCCAGGTCGCGGAGCTTAGGGGGCTAATTTCTTTTTAAAGTAGCCTTGTTTTTAAATGTAAATGTATAGTATAATCTAATCAATGGATAATCTAAAAATGCAATCTAATTTTTTACTGATTTTATTGGTCGGCGCGGGGATTTTGGCGGCGCTGGTTTTATGGCCGTTTGTTTATGTTTTGATTTTAGCTTTAATTTTCGCGGTGGTTTGCTGGCCGCTGCATCGGCAAGCTTTAAAACTGGTTGGTCAGCGCCCGGGCCTGGCAGCCTTGCTGACGACCCTCTTGGCGGTGATTTTTATTTTAACGCCGCTGTTTTTGATGGGCGGGCAAATTTTTATAGAAGCACGGCAATTATATTTATCGTTAACGGCCAACAGCGGCCGGGAAGTTATTTTAAATCTTTTCCAAAACGCGACCGACAAAATCCAACAAATTTTTCCGGAGATAGAAAATCTTTCTTTGAATTTTGATCAATACCTAAAACAAGGCGCCACCTGGTTAGTCCATAACTTGGGCGCGATTTTTTCTAATTTAGCCGGAATCTTATTAAACTTCTTCCTCTTTTTAATTGTTTTTTATTTCCTGCTTAAAGACGGCCAGAAACTTAAAAAAATAGTTTTAGCGGTTAGCCCGTTGTCTGGCGCGGAGAACGAAGCGATTTTAAATAAACTGGAGCTGACGATAAATTCAGTGGTGCGGGGAAATTTGGCTATCGCGTTAATTCAGGGCGTTTTAGCCTCAACGGGATTGACGATTTTTGGCGTTCCTAATCCCGTTTTATGGGGCATGGTTGCGGCCGTTTGCGCTTTAATTCCGGGCTTTGGGACTTCCTTGGTTGTTTTGCCGGCCGTGGCGTATTTATTTTTAACCGGTCAAATTACGCAGGCGATCGGCTTGCTTATTTGGGGGTTGGTTGTCGTTGGGCTGATAGATAATTTTCTTGGGCCAAGACTCGTTGGCCGCGGGATGAAACTGCATCCGGTATTGGTTATTTTGTCGGTGCTGGGCGGAGCGGCGTTTTTCGGGCCGATTGGCTTTTTGTTAGGTCCGCTAGTTTTAAGCTTATTTTTCGCCTTATTTGATATTTATTCTTGTTTGGTAAAAAAGGCGTAGGAAATATATCTTGGGAAGCCTAAGAGTGATTTTATAAAATCACTCTTAGGCTTTTTGTGTGGATAAAATCATTGCTAGCGCAAAGATAAAAAGGTATTATATTGACATAATCGGTTAACTTAAAAACATGCCAGGATTCATTAATTTTATTAGAGAGCAAGGAGTTGTCGGGTTGGCAGTCGGCTTCATCCTTGGCGGCGCGGTTTCCAAGATCGTGGCCGCGCTGGTTAGCGATATTATTAATCCGATCCTTGGTTTAATGATGGGCGCGGCCGGAGGGCTAAAAACCGCTTCTTTTGGCCTTGGCTCGGCCAGAATTCTTTATGGTGACTTAATCAGCGTGACGATTGATTTTATCGTGGTGGCGCTGGTTGTTTATTTTGGCGTTAAGCTCATTGGCTTGGATAAGCTTGATAGGAAGAAAGGGTAAAAAATGAATCACCCCGCGACAAAACCGCAGGGTATCGCAAGCCACTACGAAGAACCAAAGTGTCATCCCTGCGAAGGCAGGGATCCAGGTTCTTGAATTCTGGATTCCCGCTTTCCCACGGCCCCGCATTTGCGGAGCCTCGCCGTTGGCGTGGCGTGGCGCGGGGACGACAAAGGGTGCGACCCTGCGGCAAGACCGCAGGGAATAACAAGTTTAAATAATAATTTAAAATATGAAAGGATTCAACGCTAACATTGAAAAAGAGACTTTAGATAATACTAATTTTCGCCGCGTGCTTTATACTGGCCAGCACAGCCAATTGGTGCTGATGAGTTTAAAGCCCAAAGAGGAAATTGGCATGGAGGTTCACGCGGATAACGACCAATTTTTTCGATTTGAAAAAGGGCAAGGCCAATGCGTGATTGACGGCAATGAATACGCTGTGGCCGACGGCTCGGCCATCGTTGTGCCGGCCGGCGCGAGACATAATATCATTAATATTTCTGCCACAGAAGATTTAAAACTGTACACTATTTATTCGCCCGCGCATCATAAAGACGGCATTACGCGCGCCACCAAAGCGGAAGCCGAAGCTAACGAAGCGGAATTTGACGGCCAAACAACCGAATAACCAATATGATTATTAACTATTAAGCATATAAATTATGAAAAAATACAAAATTTTATTAGTTGGTATTACGGTTTTTTGCGCGTTAAGCTTTGTCGAGTTAACGGCGCGGGCCGAAGATCCAACAGCCGCTCAGGCGGTGGCGGAAAGCGCGAGCTTAGCGGATGAGCCGGAAGTTTTAGAAGGCGTGACCGTGGCCGAACCAACAAACATCCCATCGGGCTTTGGTTTTTGGTGGAATGACTTGAAAGAAAATATTTCTTTGGTCTTAACCTTTGACCCGGTTAAAAAAGCCGAAAAACAGTTGCAATTTGCGGCGCAACGGGTTAGATTAGCTCAATACATGGCGCAAAACAGCACAGACGCTAAAGTTCAAGAAAAAGCCCAACAATTATTGACGCGCGCCAATGGGCATATGGAAAAAATCCAAGAGCGTAAAAATGAATTAACGCAAAACATCAATCAGGAGAAAGTCCAAGTCTTATTGCGCAACGCGGCCAAGCATCAAGTAAACGCGCAACGAGCTTTTGAGAAACTGGAAGATAAATTGCCGGCGGAAAAATTAGAAACTTTTCAGCAATGGCGCCAGCAAATTGAGGTTCGCCAGCAGCAATTTTTGGAAGAAATGAAAAATGACCTAAATATTCCCCAGGAAATAAAAGATAAGGCCGGGGAAATTAAAGAGAGGATTCAAGCTAAATTGCAAGACCGGAAAGAATTCCGCGCTCAGCAAAAAGAAATTTTGGATGAAATAAAAGCCGGCAAAGAAGGAGCTAGGGCAGCGTTGGAAGAGTTAAGAGAAAAAAGAGAACAATTAGTTGAGCAGGCAAGAGAACAATACCAAGACGTTAAAACTGAGGTTATTGATAAAATTAACTCTGGCGAGGAGGGAGCGGTGAAGGAATTACTACAACTTAATCAGGAAAGAAAAGCGGAAGTAAAAAATATTTTACAAGATATACAAACAGAAGCCAGGGAAATAAAAACCGAGCTTAAAAATGCCGTTCAGGTCGGCCAGCAAGAGCTTCGGCAAAATCGGGTGGAGCAAAGAACGGAAAGCGGCCAGCAATAATTAGTTTTTCCGACGAACATTGAAAAAATCCGCGTTTTGTGCTACCCTTTTTTCTGAAGGGGGCAGTTCTTTTTTGGTTATTTTTTATCTTTCATGGAAAAGGAGGGAGAGAAGATGAGTTTAGCTCGGGTGTTGAAAAGTATTATTGAGATGCGGCAAGTTTCGGTTAGCGATCCGAAGTCGGAAATGGCGCCTTGCTTGATTAAAAAATATCAAGCGCTGCGGAAGTTCTTTTTGGCCAAAAGTCGAGCGGAGTTAGCGATAATTTTTGTCGCTTTCTGCGAAGGGAAAATCAGCGTTGACCTATTTCGCGCAAAAGTTTCTGGGCTGCGTCAGCAGCAACGGACAGCCAAAAAACCAATCGCGCCAAAACCCAGATGAGAATATTTTTAGAAGCTCGCTTAATTATTGCCGTCCCGTCTTGGCGGGGCGGTTTTTTATTTTGAATAGAATAGAGAGAATGATGCGTCATCATTTATTTTTTATGCTATTATAGATAATATGTTAATAGACGACGTAAAAATCAAAGTGCGGGCCGGTCAAGGCGGAGATGGCGCGAAAGCCTTTAATAAAACTAAAATGAGCTTGGGGCCAACAGGCGCCGACGGTGGGCGCGGCGGGAGCATTTATTTGGAAGGCACGGCCGACTTGGGCGCGCTTATTCAGTTTCGTTATAAAAAAGAAATAATTGCCAAAAACGGGGAGCGCGGCAAAGCGCAATTTAACGACGGCGCAGACGGCGAAGACATTATTTTAAAAGTGCCCGTTGGCACGGTGATGCATGATTTAGCGACTAAGGAAAATTTAGAGATTATATCTATCGGCCAAAAAATATTAATGGTTAGGGGAGGCAAGGGCGGGCGTGGCAACTATAAATTCCGTTCCGCCACCAATACCAGTCCCGAAGAGCGCGAAGAGGGACAAGCAGGCGAGGAGCGGGAATTGCGCTTGGAATTGAAATTGATCGCGGATGTTGGTTTTATTGGTTTACCCAACGTTGGCAAGTCCAGCCTGCTTAATGAATTAACGCGCGCCAACAGCAAGGTGGCCAATTATCCCTTTACCACGCTGGAGCCAAACCTGGGAGCATATTACGAATTAATTTTGGCTGATATTCCCGGATTAATTGAGGGGGCTTCTGAAGGCAAGGGTTTGGGCATTAAATTTTTACGCCATATTGAGCGAACTAAAACTTTATTCCATTTTATTTCCACCCAGTCGCCTGACCCACTGAAAGACTACGAAATTATCCGCCAGGAACTTGGCGCGTATAATAAAGAGTTGCTGAAAAAACCGGAATACATTTTTTTGAGCAAAGCGGATTTACTATCAAAAGAAGCGGTTAATGAAAAAATCAGCCTGCTCAAAAACGCCAAGAGAGAAATTCTGCCAATTTCTATTCATGACGAGGATGCTATAAAGCGCGTGGCCAAGATCTTGCGGGAGATAATTAAGCAAAAATAAAAATATTAAATTTTATGATCGTCGGACTTTTAGGGCTTTTTGATCTGCACGTGGCGGTTCTGCTTTGCGCTCTGGGGCTGGGTGTGGAAATTTCTGTGAGCGTGATAATCGCCACGGCGATTTTACTGTTTGCCAAAGCTTGCATATCCTTAACCGATATTGGCGGTCTGCAAGACGTCGCGGCGGTGATTTTAATATTGCTTGGCATTTTTATCGTCATTCCCCAATGGCTTTTATTTATCGCCGCGGCGATTATCGGGTTTAAGGGTTTGAGCAGTCTGGCAGCGTAAGGCTTTTTTACTAAACAGTATGAGTTCTATTTTATGCTAAGTTTTGCTATAATATGAGCATGGACACCATAGCTAAAAAAAGGAGTTTAGGGCAATTTTATACTAAAAATGGCTTCTGGCTGAAAAAGCATGTTTTAGCGTTTATCAAGTCTACAGGGGCCACTATCGCCTTTGACCCTTTTGCTGGCGGCGGCGATTTGCTAAAAGTAGCTGAAAATATTGGCTTTAAGAAAATTAAAGGGTTAGACATAGACGGTTCTTTAAACTGGAAACAAAACGATAGTCTTTTGAGCATTCCGAGAATCAAGAACTCAATTATAATAACCAACCCACCTTATTTAACAAATTATAGCGCCAAAAGAAAAGGCATTTATGAAAATGTAAAAAAATATTTTGATATTTGTCGTTACGATGACTTATATCAATTAGCCATTGAAAAATGCCTTGCCAATGATTTTGGTGTCATGATTATTCCGGAGACATTTATTAATTCAAAACTTCCAAAAAGCAGGTTGGCAAGCATCACTATAATAGAAGACTTGTTGTTTAACGATACGGAAAATCCAATTTGTGTAATTTGTTTTGATAATAAAAATAAGGAATATAATCAAATTGATGTATACAAAAATGATGAGTTGTTAGGCGATTTGGGGTATTTTGAAAAAATGCGTAAGATGCCGCATAAAAATATTTATATGAAGTTTAATGCGCCTACTGGACAAATCGCGCTGAGAGCTGTGGACACCACAAATCCACAAAAACCAATCATGTTTATGAAGCCTGAAGAAATAAATTATGATTTGTCTGAAATTAAATATAGTTCTAGGCTGATAACGGTAATTGAAATTAAGGCGGACAAGGAAATAATAAATAAAATTATTGAGCATAGCAATAAACTACTTTTTGATTTTAGAAAAAAAACTAACGACGTCCTCCTTTCCCCATTTAAAGGTAATAAGAAAAATGGCGAGAGGAGGAGAAGGCTTGACTATATGACGGCAAGGGCCTTTTTGGAGGAAGCTTTTGAATTAGCCTGCCCTATTGCCAGATTAAAATTATTTTAATTCATAAAGACCATGGACAACATCAAATTATTTGAATTTTCGTTAAATAACCCCGAGCCGATTATTGATGCATTTTATCTAAAAAAAGGGAATTTAATTATATCAAAAGACCCCAAGACCCCGACTGATTTGATGAAGAAAAATTTTGATTTGCTTGAAAGCATATCGGCTTATAATTTTGCTAAAAATAATAAGAACCGAGCGACTACTAAAAAAGCAATTGAAAAAATATTAGAAATTGTAAAAAATAAAAGTATTAATTACTCCGAATTCGTTTCTTTCTGGCCGGTTGTAGATATTTCATATAGTCTTTTTGCTAAAATGAATTCCGTCGATCAGTTTAAGGTTATAAAAAAGATCGTTGATAAATACATTGGGTTAAGGCATCGTTTATATTCATCTTACGGATATTCGCCGACGACCCTACAAGTCGGTAAAGACGCCAAAGCGCATAAAGAAAGCGGTAATTTGGGTATTTATAAGGTTTCCAAATTTTTAGATAAAGCAGGCTATAAAAAAGCCAACGATGAAACTTTGAAAAATTTTATTTCTCAAGGCGATAAAAAATACATTGAAGCGGATAAAAAAGGAAGAAAGCTTTTTAAAAATTTATTAGATAGCTATAAAATAAAATTTTCTTGGAGCAATAAAAAAGAACAAAAAATGCCAGATTTTTTAATAAAGAATAAAGGAAAGATTTTTATCGTGGAACACAAACATATGAAAGAGGGTGGTGGTGGACAAGATAAGCAAATTAACGAAGTAATTTCTTTCATCAGCTATAGCGAAAATAATCATAGAATTCATTACATTTCATTTTTAGATGGAATTTATTTTAATCTTTTTGCGAATAAAAAATATTTAAATAAAGGTAAAATATTAAATCAGATTACGAATATAAAACAAAGCTTGGAACGAAACAAACAAAACTTTTTCGTTAATACGGCCGGTTTTAAAAAGCTGCTTAAAGAACTAAATTAAATTATCTTTTTGGCTGTGGAGAAGTATTTTTTTAACGTTTGACGCATTGTGATATGATTTAATTATGGATTTTTCTTTTATTAAGTTTCTGCCGTTTATTGTCTTCGGACTGGTGTTCATATTTGGCGGGCATTATTTTATTTATCGGTCGCTGGTCAGCGCTTTTAATATCAGCGGCTTTTTTAAATTAGGCCTGGCGGTTTTTTTATTTATTTTACCGCTGGCCTTTTTTGCTTCCGCGTTCGTGGCGCACTTTGATCAAGGCTGGCTAAGTCGGGTAATTTATATCATCAGCGCTTCTTGGCTTGGGATAGCGATAAATTTGTTATTGGCGGCGATTTTAATTTGGCTAATGAATTGGCTGATGAATTTAGCGGGACTGAATTTCAACCGGCTGGTTTTTGGCGCGGTTATTTTTTCAGCGGCGATAATTTTTTCCGCTTATGGTTTCTGGAATGCCCAACATCCCCAAGTAAAAAATATAACAATAAAAATAAAAAATCTGCCCGCGGCCTGGCAGGGTAAAACTATTGTCCAGCTGGCCGATATCCACTTGGGCCGGGTCCACGGGGAAAAATTTTTACAAAATATTGTTGACCAAACCAACGCGCAAAATCCGGATTTGATTTTAATTACGGGCGATTTATTTGACGGCATGGACGGAGGGCTGGATGTTTTTATTGAGCCGTTAAATAATCTGCGCGCCAAAGAAGGCGTATTTTTCGTTACCGGAAACCATGAATCTTACGTTGGGCTGGACCGGGCTTTAACGGCCTTGCGCCAGACTACGATAAAAATTTTAATCAATGAGATCATTGTTGTTGACGGGTTGCAAATAGTCGGGCTGGACTATTCATTATTAAGCGGCGAAATTGGCATTACCGGCCGATCAAGCGATGAGGAAAAAATTATAAATTCTTTGCCCGGCTGGGACCGGGATAAGCCCAGTATTTTAATGTATCACGCGCCAATAAATATTGGACAAGCCGTTGCAACGGGCATTAATTTTCAGCTATCCGGCCACAGCCATAACGGACAAATTTGGCCGTTTAATTTTTTCACCTGGCTAATTTATGGCCAATATGATTACGGCTTAAATTCACTGGGTGATTTTACAATTTACACGACCAATGGCCTTGGCACTTGGGGGCCGCCGATGCGAACGGGCAATACGCCGGAAATTCCGGTATTTAAATTAAAGTAATATTTTTTATTAAAAGGGGTTAAAAGTATTTGCCTTTCGTGCTATACTTTTAATAATACGGTTTTCATGGTTCTTTTTAGAATTTAGAAAGGAGGGAGGCATGGCTATTTTAATAGGGTATTTTACTCGAGTTAAACTTGTTCCAAAAAACAACGCTGGAAAAGAGATCAACGACGATGACCTCGGAATTGTAAAAAAAAAGCGAGCTTTCTGATGACGGCGCCATTATACTGGTAACTCGGATTTGTCCAAATGGCCACCCCAAAACAAGGGAGTTTCGTATAGCTGAATATTCTCTTGTCGGAAACAAGTGCCCGCCTCCCGAATGAATGAAGGGGCCTTTTACAACAAGGCTCCTTTTTCCTTGGCTATTTTTTAGAGTTTTGCTATAATTAGCAACGAGGTCAAAGTAAAAATAAATTTTTACTTTGACCGAGCGAACTAATTATATTGAAAAATATAATATTTTGGTGCGCGATAATTTTTAAAATTACAACTTCATGTCTAAACAAAATCCCATTGCCCAAAAGGCGATTGCCTTGCACAAAAAGTTAAAAGGCAAAATTTCCGTGGTCAGTAAAGTAGCGGTAAAAACTCCAAAAGACTTGAGTCTTTTTTACACGCCCGGCGTTGGCGCGGTGGCTTCATACTTAGCCGCGCATAAAAACGAAGTTCGCGACTTTACCATCAAAAGAAATACTGTGGCCGTGGTTTCGGACGGCTCGGCTGTTTTGGGGCTGGGCAATATCGGGCCGGAAGGGGCCATGCCGGTTATGGAAGGAAAATGCCAATTATTTAAAGCGTTTGCCAACGTGGATGCTTTTCCTATAGTTTTAAACACGCAAAACACCGAGGAAATCGTGGAGACAGTTAAGCATATCGCGCCAATTTTTGGCGGCATCAACTTGGAAGATATTTCGGCTCCCCGCTGTTTTGAAATTGAAGAGCGGCTGATTAAGGAACTTGATATTCCGGTTATGCACGACGATCAGCATGGCACGGCCGTGGTGGTGCTGGCGGCGATGATTAACTCCTTGAAAGTCGTGAAAAAATCTATTGCCAAAAGCAAGATTGTCATTGTTGGCGCGGGCGCCGCGGGCATCGCGACCGCTAAACTTTTATTACTTGAGGGAGCAGGAGACGTTATTTTGGTGGACAGTGAAGCGATTGTTTGCCGGCAACGAAGCTATACTAACCGTTTTAAAAGCGAAATGGCCAAAGCAACGAATGTTTGCGGGCTTTCCGGTTCCATGGAGGAAGCCATAAAAGGGGCGGATATTTTAATGGGGTTGTCCAAGGCTGATTTATTTAAGCCCGAACACATAAAAAGCATGAATAAACAAGCCATAGTTTTCGCTATGGCCAATCCCATTCCCGAAATTATGCCCGCGGAAGCTAAAAAAGCCGGCGCCGCGATTGTCGCCACGGGCCGCTCGGATTTTCCCAATCAAATAAATAATGTTTTGGGGTTCCCCGGAATTTTCCGCGGCGCCTTAGATAGTAACGTTAAAAAAATTACACCGAAAATGAAATTAGCCGCGGCTAAAAATTTAGCGGCCTTGGTAAAAAAGCCAACAGCCAACCATATTATGCCCTCACCCTTTGACAAGCGAGTGGTCAAGGCCGTAGCACGGGCGATAAAAGAGTAATTGTAGTCTTTGTGATGACTCTGTAGCTACGAAGAATAAACACGAACCTGCGGCAGACTTCATGTTTGCCGCAGGTTTTTATTATATGAAAAACCGCCCCCGCTAAGCGGGGCGCGTGCATTTAATGCGTAGCTCACGGACTAGCAAAGGGAGTGTTTAACGCAAGAGTAAAAGATGATAAGCGAAGTTTCTTTGATCCCGCTTTTGTCATCCCGGGCTTGACTAAGCTTGCCCCGTACACCCATTTTCACGAGTGCATGCTTGATACGGGGGGATCCGGGCCCTGGATTCCCGCCTCCGCGGGAATGACAGAAGAGAGTATTTGTGGATATCATTTTACTGATAAAATACCATTAAACTGGACTTTTTTGGCTGATTGTTTTAGAATAATAAATAATAATCATAAATAGCTATAAATATGATGCAAAAAATTAAAAATATCTTAAAAAGACCGCTTTACGTTATTTTAATAATCGTGGCGATTTTGGCCGGCTGGGGCGCTTTCGCCTACTGGCGCGGCTCGCAAGAAACAACCAACGAGCTGATTGAAGTTGTCCGGGGTGAAATTATCCAGCAGGTGAGCGTGACGGGCAAGGTTAAGCCGGCGGACAGCGTTGATTTGGCTTTTGAAAGAAGCGGGAAGGTGGCGGTGATTAGCGTGAAAGTGGGGGATATGGTAACAGCCGGCCAGCGCTTGGCAATTTTAAGCAATGCGGATTTAGCGGCCCAATTAGCTCAAGCCCGAGCCTCTTTGGATAAAGAGATCGTGAAATTGGCGGAGCTTAAAAGCGGGACCAGGCCCGAGGAGCTGCAAATCGCGCAGACCACGGTGAGTAACGCCGCCAAGACTCTGCGCGATGTTCAGGCTAAGGCGGAAACCGATTTAAACAATTATTATGACGATGTTAAAGATATTATAAATGACGCTTATATTAACGCCGATGACGCGGTGAATAAACAAACCGATGAACTGTTCACCAATGATAATTCCGCGGACCCCAAATTATCTTTTTATTCCAGCAGCCAAGCGACTTCGGATGCCGAATGGAAGCGGCGCCTGGCCGAAACAGAACTGGAGCAATTTAAACAGGAATTGGACGCCTTGACGAGCGACCGCGCGTCTTTGGATTTGGCGCTGATTAAAAGTACGGCGCGTCTGGATAAAATTTTGGATTTTTTAAACAGCGCGGCGGCGGCGGTAAATAATTCTACTGGTTTGAGCGCCACCAATTTGACCAATTATAAGTATTACGTAAACACCGGCCGGACGAATGTGAGCACGGCTTTGACTGCCATCAGCACGCAAAGCCAGGCCATCGCGACTCAAAAAGCCACCAATCAAAGCAATATTTCCACCGCGCAAAATACGCTGGCCGCCGCACGCGACCAGCTATCCTTAAAACAGGCCGGCTCAACGGCCGATGCCATCGCCGGCCAAGAAGCGCAAATAAAATACGCTCAAGCCAATGTGCAAAATTACGAAGCCGCTTTGTCCAAGACAGTCCTTTTTTCTCCGCTTAACGGCATCGTCACCAAAAAAGAAACTGAAATCGGAGAAATTGTGGCGGCCAACGCCAACGTTATTTCAATTTTAAGCGCGGCAAAATTTGAGATTGAAGCTAATGTTTCGGAAAACGAAATCGCTAAAATTAATTTGGGAGATCCGGTGGTCATGACGCTGGACTCTTTGGGTCCGTTAGAAAAATTTGCCGGCCAGATCGTTGCCATTGATCCGGCCGAAACTGTGGTTTCGGGCGTTATCTATTATAAAATTACTTCCGTTTTCAACGCGGACGACTCCCGAATAAAATCCGGCATGACGGTTAACATGGATATTCAAACCGATAAAAAAGAAGATGTTTTACTTTTGCCCTACTACGTGGTTAAGGCCCGGAATGGCGAAAAATACGTTCAAATTCTGGTCAACGGCCAAACAACGGAACGAATCGTCAAAACCGGTCTGGAAGGGGAAACGATGATTGAAATTACCGAGGGTTTAGCGGCCGGTGAAAAAGTCGTTGTGGTAAAATAGTCACTTTTTTAAAAATAGCTAAACGCCTCAACAGCTGGATGCCGTTGAGGCGTTTAGGCAAAATCCGCTGTAGAAAGAAAATTTAAAAAAATAGCTATGCTTATAAAATTAGCCAATATCACCAAGGACTACGTTGATGAGGGCGTGCCGACCACGGCTTTGCGCGGCGTAACGCTGGCCGTCAGCGCCGGGGAGTTCGTCGCCATTATGGGCGCTTCGGGCTCCGGCAAATCAACGCTCATGCACGTCATCGGTTTTTTGGATAAAAAAACAACCGGCCAATATTTTTTTGACAACGAAAACGCGAATGAATTTGACGATGCGAATCTGGCCCAGATCCGCAACCAAAAAATCGGTTTTGTTTTCCAGGCCTATAATCTGCTGGCCCGAACTTCTGTTTTGGATAATGTGCTGTTGCCGACTATTTATACGCCCCACTTAGATGTTAAAGCCACGGCTAAAAAAGCGCGGGAAATTTTGGCCAAATTAAACTTGTCGCATCGCGTTGACTACCAGCCTAATCAGCTTTCCGGCGGCGAGCAGCAGCGAGCCGCCATTGCCAGAGCCCTGATAAACGAACCGCGCCTTATTTTAGCGGATGAACCGACCGGCAATTTAGACAGCCATTCGGGGCAAGAAGTGATGGAAGTCCTGCAAGATTTAAATGAAGAAGGCCATACCATCGTTATGGTCACTCACGAAAAATACGTGGCCGAATGCGCCCGCCGCATCATCACGCTCAAAGACGGGCAAATAATCTCGGACCAAAAAGTAGCGGAACGCCATTTGGCCAAAGACGGACTCATAAAATAATTTGTTTCTGCAAGTGTCATCCCTGCGAAAGCAGGGATCCAGGTTTTTAAGTTTTTGATTTCCTTTGGAATCTGTCCCGCACTGGATTCCCGCCGGAGTTTACCCCGTACACCCATTTTCACGAGTGCATGCTTGATACGGGGCGGGAATGACAACTGAATAACACGATATGTTCTTATAGTAGGCCAACTTAGCACTAGTAATCTTAAGCACCTATGCGCTTTTTCCAAATCTTAAAATACACCAAAAATAACCTGGCGCTAAATAAAACGCGCTCTTTTTTAACAATGCTGGGCATCATTATCGGCGTGGCGGCGGTGATTGCTATTGTTTCCGTGGGTGCCAGCGCCCAAGATCTGTTGTTGGCGCAAGTTAAGGCCATGGGCACGAATCTCATTGGCATTTTGCCGGGCGCGTCGGACGACCAAGGCTTGCCCTCGGCGGTTTTTGGCATTGAGGTAACCACTTTAAAATACGAAGACGCTTTAGAGATAAGAAATTTGCCGGATATTTTAGCGATTTGCGCGTACGTAACCGGCCGGGGAACGGTCGGCTATTTTAATCAGACCAAAGAATTAAATTATACCGGCGTGATGCCCGAATACCCCACAGTAGAAGATGCCGCCGTGGCAACGGGCCGGTTCATTAAGCAGGAAGATATGGATAATATGGCGCGGGTCGCGGTGCTGGGAAGCAAGGCGGCCAGCGATCTTTTTGGTCAGGATTTTCCTTTGGAAAAACAAATAAAAATTAATCAGATAGTTTTTAAAGTGGTGGGGGTGATGGCCGAACGCGGCGCTTCGGGCCTGCAAAATCAGGACGAGCAAGTTTTTATCCCTTTGCGCACAGCCCAAAAAATAATGTTGGGCATTGACCACGTGGCGTATATCCGCGCCAAAGTGGACAAAGAAGCCAATATTGAGCCGGCCATCGGCCGAGTAAAGGAAGTTTTGCGTTTTCGCCATCATATCAAAGACGCGACTAAAGACGATTTTTCGGTCCGCTCAACCGCGCAAGCTTTGGATATCCTGGGGTCTATTACCCAGGCGCTGAAAATGTTTTTAGCCGCCGTGGCGGCAATTTCCCTTATTGTTGGCGGTATTGGCATTATGAATATTATGTTCGTGACAGTTTCAGAAAGAACCCGAGAAATCGGCTTGCGCAAGGCTGTTGGCGCTAAGCGCCGCGATATCTTGTGGCAATTTTTAATGGAAAGCGCGCTAATGACTTCTTTGGGCGGCGTTATCGGCATTATACTTGGCGTATCAATTTCTTCAGCTATTGCTTTGGGCGTTAATTCTTTTGGGTATGAGTGGAAACTAATTATCACACCGCTTTCCATTTTTTGGGCGGTTTTTATGGCCGCCAGCGTGGGTTTGATTTTCGGCCTTTGGCCGGCCAACCGCGCTTCGTTGATGAGCCCAATGGATGCGTTGAGGAAGCAGTAAAAGAATAAAAAGCGCCACGGGGCGCAAGGAGAAAATATGACTAAGAAACTGCCAAAAAAATTCTACCAAAGATGCGCGACTGAATTAGCGCCAAAGTTTCTTGGAAAGTACTTGGTGCACAAGACACCTCAAGGAATAATTTCGGGCATGATTACGGATGTTGAAGCATATCCCGCTTTTACAGATAAGGTATCGCACGGAAACAAGAAGACAAAAAGAACCGAAGTTATGTATCGTGACGGTGGCCATGGCTACATTTATAAAATTTACGGAATTCATTATCAGTTTGCAGTGACTGTGAATCAAAAAAATATCCCCGAAGTCGTTTTTATAAGAGCGGTAAAACCAAAAAAAGGAATTGATATTATGAGAAAGAATTTTGGCAAAAAAGTAGATGCGGCAATTCTTACAAAATCTCCCGGAAATCTGTGTAAATCTTTCGGAATTACTGAAAAATTTTACGGGATTGATTTATCGGGTAATATACTTTACCTGGAAGATCGAAATATGGCTGTAGGCGGAAAAGATATTATGACCGACCGAAGAGTCGGAATTAATGAAAGCCTTCAAGGAAGTGAAAAACAATTTAGGTACTTCCTGCGAACACAGGAACAAGATAAGTAAGCGCCCGGTTAAACGCCTCAACGGAGAGGCGCCGTTGAGGCGTTTAAGAAACGTAAAATACACCGTAACGATATGAAGTTTTTAACTGTTGCCAAACAATCTGTTATCGCTCTGAAAGCCAATAAGTTGCGCGCGTTTTTTTCGATTTTGGGAATTGTCATTGGCGTGGCGGCGGTGGTGATAATTTTATCCATGGGGCAAGGGTTAAAGGGCTTGGTTACTAATGAAATGAACGCCTTTGGCCCGAATCTTTTGGATATCGCCGTCAAGATCCCCGGCGTCAATCAAACCGAGTCCATTGCTTCCATGGTGCAAGGAATCAAAATCACCACGCTCAAGTCCAAAGACGTAAAGGACTTAAAAAACCAGCAAATTTTTCCTTATATAACGGCAGTCAATGGGCAAGCCATCGGGCAAGAATGGGTGGTTTATGGCAATAAAGAGCGGCGGGTGTTGGTTTATGGCTGCAGTCCGGATTATCCGCTGATCATGAAAACCGCCAAAATGGCTGTTGGCCGATTTTTCAGCGACGCAGAGAACGACAGTTTGGCCAAAGTCTCTGTGCTGGGCAGCACGCTAGCCGAGAAGCTTTTCGGTCAGGAATCTCCTTTGGGAAAAAACGTTAGGATGAAAGGGATGAATTTTAAAGTGGTAGGCGTTTTTGAACCCCAAGGCGGCATGATGAGCTCTTCAGCGATGGACATGAATGATTTTATTTATGTGCCGCTGGAAGTTACGCTGAAAGAAATTTTGGGCATTGATTATTTGACCGAAATGCATATCGATGTGAGCGACCAGCAATACGTTGACCGCGCCATCGCCGACATCAGCCGTTTACTCCGCCGCAATCATAACATCACCGACCCGGATAAAGACGATTTTGAGATCTTCACCATGGCGGAAATTTTAAAGCGCGTGGAGGAAGTGAGCGTAATTTTAAATTTATTACTCGGTTTTTTAGCGGCGATTTCCTTGCTGGTCGGCGGCATTGGCATTATGAATATTATGCTGGTTTCGGTGAGCGAGCGGACGCGCGAAATCGGCCTGCGAAAATCTTTGGGCGCGACCGCCAAAAACATTCTTTGGCAATTTTTAATTGAAAGCCTGATGATAACGGGCCTGGGCGGGGTTATCGGCATAATTTTTGGCATTATAGTTTCCACCCTGATTGGTCTAATTGTGCGCACGCAAGGCCTGCCCGACTGGCCGCTCACTATTTCCTGGCTGGCTGTTTTTGGCGCGTTTTTCCTGGCCGCGCTTATCGGACTTATCTTTGGCGTTTATCCGGCCCGCCAGGCAGCTAAGAAAAGTCCCATGGAGGCACTAAGATACGAATAAGATTTTTAATGGCTAAAGTTTTAAAATAGCAGGCGGGTAAACCCGCCAAGCCGCTAAGAAATCTCCCATGGAGGCTTTAAGATACGAATAAGGGAAAGATGTATAGTCATATTCGCACGAATATGACTATACCCAAACCGCTATTGTTGCGCTAAATTTGTGATATTTGATATTGTGAATTTAGCCGCAGACAAACAAGAGCGGTTTTTTCAAAGGAAAAAATCATTGACAAGCATTTGCTTATTTGGTATAATATAAGATATGGTCTATTAGCGGCAGATGCGCCGTTTGTCAGCGTTGGCGTTAAATACTAGAATATCAATGGCGTTGATATTTATTTAAATTTCCCCTCTTTTTTTAAAGGAGGGAACCACATGGAGCAAAAAAGCACGAACAATTTTCTTGGTTGCCTGCCCAAAGCCGTCTTTTTAAATTTACTTATCGGCGCGGCGGCTTTGCTATTGGGAATTTTGCTGGGCGGCCCAAAAATTTATATTTCCTTAACTTCAGCCATTATCACTTTTTGTTTCTTGCTGATTTTATATATCGCCATAACCTGGTGGAGTATTTGGGCGCTGGCTAAAGCCGGCAAGAACGGAACATTTGTTGCCACCGGGCCCTATGCTTTAACCAGAAATCCGATGTACGCAGCGATAATTTTTATTTTAAATCCGGCGCTGGGAATTTTGTTCCGGTCTTGGCTACTGATTTTAGCGGTTTTGCCGATCTATTTTTTTTGGCGCATTTGCGTCCGCAACGAAGAAACCAATGCCTTAGCGACCAAGTTCGGGCAAGCGTATTCAGATTATATGAAAACTACGCCGCGCTTTTTCCCGAACTTGCGCAAGATTAACCGGATTTTATTTTACGGCGCAGCGGGTATTTTAATTTTTCTTATCAGTTTTATTTCTTTAAATTCCAGCGCGCTTTATTTGCGCTGGGTGGTTTGGGAAACCAACGGCGAAATTACCTATGATAAACCCGTTCCAAAAAAAGCGCTTTTTCCGTCTTTATCCATGTCTGAAACAGCGGATCTTTCTAATCAATCAGCTTTAACATTTGAAGATGTTTATCCGGCTAATCCGTCTTTGCCCATAGCCGAGACTCGGGCCGCCAGTTACAACGACAGCCCGGATTCTATTATTATTAGCCGGCTGGATATTCACACGCCCTTAGTTATGGCCAGCGGCACAACCCAAGGACAATTAAACGAAGCTTTAAACCAAGGCGCTATCTTGTATCCGGGCAGCGCTTTGCCGGGCCAAGCAGGAGAGGTGGTTATTTCCGGCCACAGCTCGGTTTTTCCGTGGGTAAAAACGCAATACGGGCAGGTCTTCACTTTATTGGATAAACTGCAAGTTGGGGATACGGTTTCCTTGGTTTATAACCACCGCCAATACGACTATCAAATCACGGGACAAGAAGTTTTAAACCCTAACCAAGTTAAAATTTTTGAAACTGACCAGCCGCTTTTAAAAATGATAACTTGCTGGCCGATAGGAACTTCCGCTAAACGGCTGGTGGTTTATGGAGAGCTGATTAAGTAGCGATAAGTGATTAGCGATAAGCGATAAGTGATTAGTGATAAGTGATTAGTGATAAGTGATTAGAAAAAACATTAATCCTTGTGGCTTTTGACTATGAGCGATAAGTTTTTTTGCTCTCTGTCCAGGTTCAGACACATAGTATCCACTTAGGCTTGTAAGGTTATTGTGTCTTTTGTCGGCAGCCGACCTTGCTGCCATTTAATAAAATATTCATTGGGTGTCAGATAATTAAGAGCTTCATGCGGCCTAATCTTATT
>JAHKAK010000020.1 GCA_018826025.1 Patescibacteria group bacterium | reverse complement strand
GATTTGCGAGCTCAGAATTCATAAAAAAGTATCGTCATTCTGAGCGAAGCGAAGAATCTATAGATCCTTCAGTCGCGGAGTTTATACTGAGCAAAGCGAATGTGCTCCTTCAGGATGACGCTACGCATCAATTTTAATTATCTTAATACTTCCGCTCCTGTCCGATACAAATCCCTCTCTCGCGCGTTTACTATATAGACCATCTCCCAAGCCCGGCCAGAAGACGTAAATTGTTCCGCGCTCATATTCAGCCAATGCTTGGTGCCATCGCCATTAATTTCGTATACACGCGCATCTCCGTCAGCGCGTACCAACCAAGCTTCCTGATACCAGTTTAGCTGTTCTGGTGTCACCTCTATAATATTTTGCCAGTCCAAGTGCGGATAAGCGGTTAAAGTCTGCGGCGTCTGCAACCAGCGCCGATAATGACCTTTAATAATATAGACTTTATTGTCACCTTTGGCGCGAATTAAAGAACCTTCAGAAAAATTAGGATTAACTAAGATTGGAGAGTCAGGTAAAGGCATGGGGCTGGGCAGAGGCAAAGACGTTGGCATTGGCAATTGATTGGCTTTAGTTATTTTAGCGATATAGGAGAATTGAAAGGTTGGTTCGTTAGCTGAAAAATTAGTTTGCTTTGTTTGATTAGATAAAATTAAAACCACGCTGGCCACCCGATTGCCAAAATCCGAAATCAGCGCCGCGGCTTCTTGCACTGAATTCAACACCAGCCAATTCAGGCTTTTGGTGCCATTCGCAGCAAAAGTGATTAGGGCTATCTGAAAGTCAGAAGCGCTTTCTCCCTGAAAATTCATCGCTAAATTTAACCCAAAACCCATAGGCAAAATTTCATACCACCGGCCAGACCAATCTTTAATTGTGTCCGCGAAAGAAAATTCCGTTCCTTCGCTAACCAGCAAGAAATTGCTCATCTGCGGCCGTAAATGAAAAGATTCATAAGTTAAACGTGGATTTAAATAACAATATTTCTGGCCCTCGCCAAGCTGGCAATCATTAACAAAATTGGCTATCATCCAATTATTAAAAACATCACCGAATTTTTCCGAAAAGCCGGCCGCGGCTAACGCCTGATTAATGCTAGCCGCACCCACTGCTTCAGTTTTCATCATCCGCGTTAGAATCGGCTCGCCATAGCGCCCAACCAAATACTGCATGAAAAGATTAACCGCGCCGTAATCAATTGACTCGTTTTGCCATTCAGTTAAAGAATCGCTTGGCGCGCGCAAAAAATCCTTTACCCGCCGCTCCAAGTTGCTACCAACGTAAGGAGTATCGTAACCGCAAAGAGTCGGAGCGTATTCGGAGCGCGCTTCATTCAGCCAAATTTCTTCCACGCTGTGGCGCAACTTTTCTTTTTGGTAAAAATTTATCATATGCTGAAATTCATGCGCCAAAAAATCCCTGACCGAAGGCGAAGTTATATACAAAGAATTAAGATAGATCATCTCTCGCTCGTTGGAATTGGCAATCTGCAAGCGCGAATATTCATCGGACGAATTAAAATAACCGCCGGTCCCCTTTTTTATCTTGGTAATTAAAATAGTGATGCGTAAATCATTATCAATACCGGGCGACCATTCCGAGCCATAAACTTGCGTTAGGCGGGGATAAATAGTTTTATCAAATTCAGCGGCTAAATTTAAAATCGCCATGTTCGCTGATTCCGCTTCAACCGGCCCTAAGCTAGACCACCAATCATTAGCCGTATAAAACAAAGCGTGATCGCCAACCTGCCGGAGCGTGGCGTTAATTTGCGTGCGATCTAAAAGATCATAAGAGGCGTCAACAAAAAAAAGCTGATTCTCGCCCAATTTAAAAGCCAGCGCGTTTTCAACGCCTAAAAAACCGCTAAAAATTAACCCCAACGTCAACCAGTAAATTTTTTTTCTACTCTTTATTGCCATACAATCTTTTCTTACCTCATTTTTCACAGTACTACCATTCTACTAAATTTTTTCTTTTAACTCAATGCGCCGCGCGCCTACGCATTGGTGCAAGGTAAAGATTTGCCAAAATCAAAAAAAAATCGTAAAATCAAAACAGCTTAGAAAAGCCTATAATCTATGAGCCTTTTAACGAGAAGAATCAAAGAATTTCTTTGTCTGGCTGGCGATATCGCTATGCTTTATTTAGCGTTATTTTTGACTCTATCCATCCGCTACGGCTCTACTTGGCAAAATAATTGGCACTCTCACTTTTTACCCTTCACGCTGATTTATCTTTTTTCCTTGACTATTTTTTATATTCTCGGTCTTTATGATTTATCGCTGGCCCGTAATAATCTCTATTTTTTCACCGTTTTGACCCGAGCGCTTGTTCTCAGCACAATCTTAGCCATCTTTTTTTTCTACTTTATCCCCTATTTTGGTATTACGCCAAAAACCAATCTTTTTATCAGCTTTGGCATTTTTGCCGTTCTCTTTTTTCTTTGGCGGCAATTTTATAATCGCTTTATTAAAAGTTCTGGCTTGTTAAATAATGTTTTAATTCTGGGGCAAAATGAAGAGACTAAAGAGCTCGTGCAACATGTTAAAAACAATCCACAGCTTGGTTTTCGCATTAAAAAAATCGTTGACCCCGATGACGTAAAAATTCTTCACGACTTAATTGAAACTATTGTCCAAGAAAAAATTCAAACCGTAGTTATCACCGCCGACCCCCACGAAGACAAAAACTTAGCGAGAAACTTATACCAATGCCTTCCCCTAAAAATCATGGTAGCGGATCTGCCGACTTTCTATGAAAAAATTACCGGAAAAATTCCCGTTTCTTCTATTGGCGAAATGTGGTTTCTACAAAACTTGATGAACAGCCATAAGGTTTTTTTTGAAGGCGTAAAAAGAATCGTTGACATTTTTTTCACTCTTATCGTCGGCCTAATCGCTCTCGCGTTCACTCCGCTAATCACGCTACTGATAAAAATTGACAGTCCGGGACCGGTTTTTTACCGCCAAAAAAGAGTCGGCCGAGATAACCGCATTTTTGAAGTAATAAAATTTCGCACGATGCTGGCCTTGTCTCCAGACGGCGGCGCGGAAAAAAACGGCGCTCAGTGGTCTGGCGAAAAAGATAACCGGATAACACGCGTTGGCAAATGGCTTCGTAAGACTCGACTGGACGAATTGCCTCAAGCTTGGAATGTTTTAAAGGGCGAAATGAGTTTTGTGGGGCCCAGGCCCGAGCGGCCCGAATTTGCTTTTTCCAACGAACTACTTTCCCAAATCCCCTTTTATCAAGTCCGCCATTCCATCAAACCGGGTCTAACCGGCTGGGCACAAATTAAATACCCCTACGGCGCCTCGGTTAAAGATACCCTCTTTAAGCTCCAATACGACCTCTTCTATATCAAAAATCGTTCTTTCGTCTTGGATTTAGCCATAATCTTAAAAACTATCAAAACAATCTTAAGCGGCGGAGGAAGATAGAACTCATAAAACGGCTACGGCTACGAAGCCGTGTCATCAAATACAAACAATCATCTGCATTTGCTCGTTAATCTGTATAGTCATATTCGCACGAATATGACTATACAAAAAAATAAAACAATCCAATAAAATCTAAAAACTGGGAATAATCTGTTTAATTACTTTCGGAACAGATGAAGAAAGAGAGTAAAAAATAGATAATCTTGATTGCTCTGTTTCAACTAAGTCTACATTTCGTAAAATCGCCAAATGCCGAGAAGTTGATCTGAAGGAAAGCTTAATCTGACCAGCCAATTCGCCCACCGAAACTCTTCGGTGATTATTTAAATATTTTAGAATCTTTAAGCGGCGGCGATTAGCCAAGGCTTTTAAAATTTTCTCCATCTGAATTATGTCCATGTTTTTGTTTTTTAAAAATTACCTATTACCTATATTTATTTTTTTCTATCTCTCACTATACCACAAAATCTTTATCAGTCATATTCGCACGAATATGACTGGTACACATATAATAACTCTAACATAAAAACTGAAATAAGTCTTTTCAACTTTTCCAATTAGATGTTACTTCCGAAAAAATTACTTCCACGGTTGAGCGCGGGCCGTTGGGGAACCAGCGGCCGAGAAGCCAAAAAACCAGCGTGTAGAGCATTGATAAAAATAATACCCAGGCAAAAATCAAATAATTATTGCCAAAACTATGGATTAAAGGACGCAAGCCAATGGCCAAAAGAATGATCGGCGCCATAGATAGAGCAATGTGATAAAAAGAAGGCAGAATTTTTTCTTTGCTAATTTTTAAAATTTTCCGCGCTTCCCAGACAGAATATAGCAACAAAATAAAGGCAACCACAACCACGGCCAACGCTGCTCCATTAGTCCCCCAAAACTTAATGCTAAGGTAAAAAATAGGCACAGATAAGAAAAGCTTGAGCATGGTCATCTTAAAATTAATATCCGGCCGGCCGACACTGTTAAATAACGGATGAGTGATCCCATAGATCGCTATAAAAATATTAGCCAACGCTAAAATTTTTAATGGCTCCACTAAGGGCAACCAGTTGCTCCCCAATAAAACCGAAATGATCGCTCCGCCTTCAACCGAAATCAGAAAACTGAACGGGATAGAGAACATAAGCATTATATTCAAGCTTTTGACAAAACCAGCTTGAATTTTTGGCAAATCATCTTGAACAAGATTGTAAGCATAGAAGCTAACCTTGCTAATAATACTAAGCAAAGATGCCCTGGTTATTGAAGCCAAATCGGAAGCTTTGGAATAAAAACCTAATTTTTCCGCGCCCAAGAGACGCCCGACAAAAAATTGGTCTATTAAACTATTAAAATAATCCAGCATATTCTGACCGGCAATCCATTTGCTGTAATTAAAAAATTTTTTAAGCGGTAAAAAATTAAAAGAAAAACGCGGCCAAGCCGGATAAATAATATAAGAGATCGCCATAGCAACAAATATCCGGCCAAAGTGGCCAGCCAGTAAAGCCCAAACATTGGTGCTAACTAAAAAGACCCAACCTAAAGCTGTCAAAACGTAAGCCACTTGCGCCAAGGCATTGCGCCAAAAAATCTTTTTAAAGTCTAAGGCGATAAAAACATAAACCTGTCGGACATTACCAATATTGGCCAGAACCACTAACAGTCCGCAGGTTTGCACCAGTGGCAAAGCTTCCGGAATGTTAAAAAAAAGACAGATCGGCTGGGCAAAAATAAAGATTAATGATGCCAAAGCAAGGGATTTTAACACATCTAAAGTCCAAACCGCGTCCAGATACGGCTCCATGTTTTCTCTACGCTGGATTAGCGCCGTACCCAAGCCATGGCTGGTTAGACGGTCAATCACGGCCGTAATCATTAAAATTATAGCAATGATGCCGTAATCGGCGGGCCTGAGAAATCTTGCCAAAATCAAAAAAGTTCCCAAACTAAGGATTTTTTGAACCATCATATCAGCAGCCATCCACTTACCACTGTGAATTGACTTTGAAAATGTTCCTAGTTGTTGATTATTTTCACTCATAAGATCTATTCTCCATTTTTTTAAAAGCTATCTCTTCTTATAAATTAAACTCATCCTATTGCCATAAAGAATGAACATTTAAAATTTTCTCCATCCATAGTGAAACCAAAACCAAAATTTATATTTTGAATTAATCTGCTTTAAATATTTTTAAAATATACTTCTTATTACGATAACGGAAGAAAGCCGGATAATTATCATTATCAACAACCCTCAATAAATTAAATTGATCTTTCAAAG
>JAHKAK010000019.1 GCA_018826025.1 Patescibacteria group bacterium | reverse complement strand
GGTTGGCGTTGATTGCTTGGTAAACAAATTGTAAGGGGTAAAAAACAGATAACGTTATGGCAAGAAATTGAGATTGAATACCTAATTTAACTCACCCCGCCCCTCTCTTTAAAAAAGAGAGGGCGTTCCTCCTCTTTTTCTAAAGAGGAGGTTAGGAGGAGTTAAATTATTTATATATTCGTAATTAGCGGTAATTCATAATTGGTAGGAGAGAAATGAAAAAACGCTATATCTTTTTAATTATTATTTTGTTGTTGGCGGGCGCATTGGCGTATTTGGGCCGGGCCACGGCTGACCCTAATCGGCCAATTACTTGGGGCGTGACTTTTGAAAAAGATTTTGCCGCCAAACTGGGGCTTGATTGGCAGGCGGCGTATTTAGCGATTTTTGATGATTTGAAAATAGAAAAAATAAGATTAGCGGCGCGCTGGACCGAGATTGAGCCGCGGGAGGGTGAGTATAGCTTCACGGAGCTGGACTGGCAAATTGAGCAAGCGGCTAAGCGCGACGTTAAAATAATTTTGGCCATGGGGCAAAAATTGCCGCGTTGGCCAGAATGCCATACGCCCGGGTGGGCCGTCGGCAATGAAGACGCTTTATTAAAATATATTGAAACAACGGTTAAGCGGTATAAAAACAACGCGGCAATTATTGCCTGGCAGGTGGAGAACGAACCATTTTTACCTTTTGGCAAATGCCCGCCATTTGATGTCAATCTCCTGGACGAAGAGATTGCTTTAGTAAAAAAACTGGACAATCGGCCGATAATTATGACCGACAGTGGGGAATTAAGCATTTGGGTTCGCGCGGCCAAACGTGGTGATATTTTTGGCACGACGCTGTATCGCTGGGTCTGGAATGAATATCTGGGTTCATATAAATATCCGATTCCGCCGAGTTTTTTTCGCGTGAAAGAACGAATCACGCGCTGGTTTGTTGGGCAGGAGAAATCTTTTATCGTTATTGAATTGCAAGGCGAGCCCTGGACGCATAAGCAGATATACGAAATATCAATTGAGGAGCAAATGAAGCTTATGCCGTTGGCCGAATTCAATGAAATTATTGACTATGCCAAGCAAGCTGGTTTTAATGAGTACTACCTTTGGGGAGCGGAATGGTGGTATTATTTAAGTAAGAATGGGCACTCGGAATATTGGGAGAAGGTTAAAGAATTAATAGATTCTAATAGACAAAATTAAAGATTGCTTGTCATTGCGAGCACATTCGCTTCGCTCAGTATAAACTCCGCGAAGCAATCCCGCCCGCGCTACGCCGAAGGCTTCGGCGAGGCGAGTGGACGTGGCAGTATGACGGGATTGCCACGCCCCGGTGGGGCTCGCGATGACAGTTATACTTCTATGTATTATCTCGGTTTTGACATTGGCGCGTCCAGCATAAAAGCGGCGTTGGTGAAAGATCAGGAAATTATTAAAAGCCGCGTTCAGGATTTGCCTTTCAATTTGGAAGGATTGTTGTTGGCATTAGTAAAAATTTACGCGGATTTAATTTCAAGCCTTAGCCATGAAGAACTGGGCGGCGCGGGTTTTGCCTTGGCCGGCGCGATGGATAAGGAGCGGCAAGTGATGTTGAATAGTCCAAACATAAAATATTTGAACGGCCAGCCGATAAAAGAATTGCTGGAGGAGCGATTTCGCGGCTTGCCTTTGAAAATTGAGCATGACGCTCATTGTTTTTTGCTGGCGGAAAAAGCGGTGGGGTTGGCGCAAAATTTCAGTGATGTTTTTTATTTGACCTTGGGTTCGGGTATTGGCGGCGCAATGATGATAGGCGGCAAAATATTTTACGGCGCGCACGGCGCGGCCGGAGAAGCAGGGCATATGATAGTTGATATTGCCAAAGGTTTGGAGTGGGAGGAGTTTGGCGCCAATAAATTCATTAAAAATAATTTAGGCGTCGGCTCCCTGGAAGCGGAACAGAAATGGCGGCAGGGTGATAAAAAAGCCGAGGCAATATTGGTGGAGTTGGGTAAGAATTTAGGCGTGGGTATTGCTAACATTATTAACATTTTTGATCCGGAAGCGATAATTTTAAGCGGGGGATTGAGTCCCGTGGCGGGGTTGCTTTGGCCGGGAATTAAAGAGGGCGTGGCTAAGTTTGTTGCTTCGCCTACGGCGGCCAAAGAAACGCAAATTTTATTTAGCTCGCTGGGCCGCTTGGGCGGAGCGCTGGGCGCGGCGATGTTGTTTGAGGAATCAAGGAAGTAAGTATTTACTTTGAATTACGAAAGTCGTATTCCTCCTCCCCTTGTCTAAGGGGAGGACACAGGAGGGGTAATTCCTGAATTGTAATTACCTCCCCCGACCCCTCCTTGATTAACAAAGCTGAGCTTAGCTCTGGGAGGGGAGGTGCTAAGTGAGTTTTGTAATCCAAAGTATTTAAATATGTTGATACAAGTTTTATTTTTTAGTCTGGTAGCGGGACTGGCGGCAATGGCCGGCGTTTTTTTAGTTTATTATTTCAGCAACTGGAGTCGGCGCAATTTGATATTTTTAATCAGCTTCGCGATTGGTGTTTTGTTGGCTAACGCTTTTTTTCATTTATTACCCGAAGCCGCGGCGCTGGCGCCCTCTTGGCCGTATTGGGCGTTGGGCGCTTTAATGTTTTTTTATTTAATTGAACAGGTGCTAACTATTCACGCCTGCCGGGAAGAGGAATGCGAAGCGCACACCTTGGGGCACGTGGGTCTGCTGGGCCTGGGCTTTCACTCGTTGGTGGACGGTTTAACCATTGGCGTGGCTTTTCAGGTAGGAAATAGTATTGGCGCGCTAACTTCTTTAGCTGTAATTTTACATAAAATTTCCGAAGGCGCTTGTCTCTACACCATGCTGCTTGGCGGCCGCTTTTCTCAAAAGCGCTCTTTATGGTTTTCTATTTTGGTGGCGTTGGCCACTCCCTTGGGCGCTTGGCTGGCTTACTATTTTGCCCAAGAATTGACCGGACAAGTTTTAGGCTGGCTGTTAGCGGCCGCGGCCGGCGGGTTTATTTATATTGGCGCTTCGGATTTAGCGCCTCTGACCCATAAAAAAAACGGCTGGCCGAACGTTTTGTTGATGGTGATGGGGGTGGTTTTTGTTTGGTTGATCGGTAGATTTATTTAGCTTAATTTGCTTCTTGCTTTATGGTAGAGAATAGACTCAGCTTTTAGGGTTTTACAAATTTAGATTTCTATGATAATTTATAAATAACAACCTAATCGCCTAAACTCGCTGATTTTTTAACGGGCATGGCATAAAAACCGGTAAAGGATATTAAGCTCTCCGTCCAGAGCACCTTTACCGGTCATGTCTCGAAAGAGATGTGGGTGGCGCAAGCCATCGCTGGCGGGGAGCTTTGTGTTTAAAAGCTTGCCGACGCATTGTTTTTTATTGTATTATCAATATAGATTACAATTACTATGAAAATTAAAGCCCAAAAACCTATTACGGAGCTTGGGTTAAAAGGCGCATTTTATCTGAGCACAATTTTAGTTTGTGCTTTTTTATTTTTGTCTGGGTTGTTTTTTGTAGAAATTGAGGAGACAAAGGCTTATGGGGAATGTTCTCAATATGGGATAATGGCCATGTATGACATACTGTCTGATAGCTGTAAATGTATGAGCGGATATGTTTTTGGTATAGATTTTTTGGGGCAAACAACATGTATCTCTGGTGATTCTGCCTGTAAAAACGATTATGGCTATGGCGCCCGCTATGATAGCCTAACGGGAAAATGTAAATGTGGTTATGGTTATATTTTTGCTAATGATATGTTCGGAAAAACAAAGTGTATAAGCACTACTCAGTATTGTAATGATAAGTATGGAGTATATTCACGATATAGTTCTTTGAGTGATAATTGCGAGTGTTTCTCCGGATTCGCCTTGGGGAGAAATTCTTTTGGGGAAATACAATGTGTATCGCAAGATTCAATTTGTCAATCAATGTACGGATCAAATTCTAGGCACAATAGTTTAGCGGATAAATGCGAATGTAAAAGTGGCTACGAGATGACACTAAAAAGTCCTAGCGGTCTAGAGTGTATATCCTGTTTTTCAAAATACGGTCTTCATTCCTCATATGATTACTTCAGTAAAAAATGCGAGTGTGATAGTGGCTACACACTAAACAACAGTAATCAGTGTGTGGAGAAACAAAATAATGTCTACCTTACACTTAAAGAGCTAGACGCAGATGAACGAAAAGCAATTATTAGAAGTGATTACGATTATGGGTATTATTTAATCTCATACAATTCTGGTTGTTATTCATCTTCATTTAAAAGATATCTAAATCAACAAATAGTTGTGAATCTTGGCACCGATTTTAATTTGGACACTTGGGATAAAATTGTTTTACAAGACGACAATGAGACTTGTGATATTACGCGGGTTGAAAGAGCTTATTCTGGCACTACTTTGAAATCAGAAGAAGAAAATATTGTATATTATCCAAGCTTTGCACCGACACCCATATCCACCCCAACTCCGGCTCCCTCTCCAACGCCCACCCCGACTCCTACTCCGACGATTCAACAAACCCTTCAACCGACACCTCAAGTAATCGCTCAAATAGCTACACAAACTCCCAAGCCAACAATAAAACCTTCTCCTAAGCCAGCAGAAACTTCCACTCCAATTCCTTCCATTCGGATTCCTTTTCCTTCGGCAATACCAAATTCAGAAGAAGTAAAAATCGGTCAATCCACACCTACGCCACAAATAACTGATTCAAAAGAAAAGTCGGAACCAGTTAGAGGAAGTAT
>JAHKAK010000018.1 GCA_018826025.1 Patescibacteria group bacterium | reverse complement strand
CGGCTTGCCCCGTAAAAACTTTTGGACAATTGTGGACGGTGCAGGATTTGAACCTGCGACCCTTGCGATGTAAGCGCAATGCTCTGCCGCTGAGCTAACCGTCCAAAAGTTTCAACGGGGTGAATAAATGCGACGCTCTAATCAGCTGCTTGCCCAGTGATTATTGCCGTAGGCAATAATTTTACGAGGAGCTAAGCGCCCTCGTTAGCTTTGATGTTTTAAAAATTTGGCGGGGCAAGTTGAGCTAATCGCCCCATGGCTGTGCCGCGTGCGTTAGCTTTACGCGGTGCTGTATCTTTGAATTAGTCCGAACACTAGTAGCAAAGCAAAGTTTACTACGGGGCACGGCGCATTTCGTCCCGACTGTTGTCGCGGGCGAGAAGCCTCCGCAAAATTTTGAAAATGCGACGAAGCCGCCCCGATGCTTGCCCCGCATAATCACGAAGTGATTATGCGGGGACAATTTTCACCTTACGGGTGATCTCTCGAAGGGATGACAAGTTTTTCCTGTGCCCCGTAGCGAAACGAAGTTTCTGCTATTGGGGTTTGGCGGCAAATTCTTTCACAATTTTTACTTCTGCTTATCACTACCGCTCATCGACAAGTATATATATTAATATTTTAAGGAAGTTTCATTGAAGGAAGCTGAATTTTCATTGAAGGAAGTTTCGGTAATGGTGGAAGACCTTCGAAGTTAAATCGTAAATCACTTCTTGCAGCCCATTTTTCCTCGTAAGAATTGTAAGAAGTGAATGTAAATGAGATAAATATACCAATCAGAATAAGAGTAATAATTATCCCTAAAATCAGAAGTCTATGTTTTCTTACAAGATTGAAAAAACTACCTTCGCCAGCAAATATTTTTATTCTTACTCGCGGTATTGTAGTGTCTGTCTCCCGGAATCCATTAATAATCCACAAAAAGATTCTGAACACTATTATCAAAATAATATAAGTAATAAATGGGGCAGCCAACACAAATATCTGCCTCAAAATAGTTTCAACAAGATTATTTGTATAAAGATTTACTTTGTCAGATAATGTCTCGAAGAAAAAAGCAAAATACAATACAAAAAACCACGCAAGCGTAAGTACGAAATATATCCTATCCAATCCCTGGCTATAATTTATGGTCTTTAATTTATTTTTCCAATCCATGGTCATATTTTCTAGAGTATTGAGTCAACAAATTACTAACTTGTAATATCTTATGATTAAAAAATTTCCTTTTCTTCCTTCAAAATCGCCAATTCGTTTTTGCCCCGAAAATCCAATACGAATTAGTCGCCGAGCGAAACGAACCTTCAAAACTTGCAATTTCCTTACTGGTGCCCAGGGGGGGATTTGAACCCCCACGGGTTACCCCACTACCACCTCAAAGTAGCGCGTCTGCCGGTTCCGCCACCTGGGCATATTACGTAGTTACTTTGAATTACGAAATCTGTATTCCCCCTCCTCTTAGACAAGGCCAGAGCTAAGCTCAGCTTTGGGAGGACACAGGAGGGGTAATTCCTGAATCGTAATTACCTCTCCCAACCCCTCCTTGACTAAGGAGGGAAGGCGCTAAGTGAGCTTTGTAATTCAAGGTAGTTATTACGTTTCAGTCGTTTCATTTTCGGCTTCCCCTTCACTGGGCACAATGATATTTTCACTTTTCATCCGCGCGCTTTTGCCAGACCGGGCGCGCATATAGTAAAGCTTGGCGCGCCGAACGTTAGCTTTTTTCAGAACCTCGATTTTATCAATGGTGGGGGAATGTAAGGGATAAATTTTTTCCACGCCTACGCCCGAAGCAATTTTGCGCACGGTAAATGTGCCGTCCAGTCCTTGGCCGTGTTTGACCGCAAGCACCAGCCCTTCAAACGGCTGAACTCTTTCTTTGTTGCCCTCTTTAACCCGTTGATAAACTTTGACGGTTTGACCGGCTTTTATTTCCGGAACTTTTTTCAGTTGGTCTTGGATGATGTTGGTCATAGGGGATATTCCGTTATTGTGATTTATAAATTTACTTCCCCCTTTCTAAAGGGGGATTGAGGGGGATTTAAATCCACCCCCGTATCCACCGCAATGGCGGGGCAGGCAAGTACGGGGCAAGCTCTGACCCACCTTTAAAAAGGAGGGAACATCTTATTTGAATAGATCGTATCATAAATTTTATATGTTTTCAAGAGCCCTTAAAACAGCGTTAAGATTAGTCGGCAGGGGAGCGGAAAAAGTCTTTTTTTGGCCATCGGGAAGCATAATTTTCAGCTCTTGGGCATGCAGGAACTGGCGATTTAGCAATTCGCTGAAGTCAGACTTCGCTCTACCCTTGAAGTCTGACTTCAGCCTTTGCCCGTATTTGGCGTCGCCAACTACGGGGTGGCCTATGTGCGCCAAATGGACGCGGATTTGGTGCAGCCGGCCGGTTTTGGGACTGGCTTCAAGCAAGGTATAATTTTTAAATTCTCGGATAACTTTATATTGCGTGATGGCTTCTCGTGGTCCTCCTCTCCCTCTCAGTTGAGGGGGAGAAAAAGAAGGGGTGGTGTTCTTATTTTTTTCATCACCACACCCTAACCCTCCCCTCGTCTGAGGGGAGGGGGACTTAAAAAACACCACATGCTGTTTAGTTGGATTTTTTATGGCGCGCGCCAGCAAAGTTTTTATCGTTCCCTGTTTTTCTTTAAGTGAGCCATGGACCAGCGCGATATATTTTTTGGTAACCCCCTTTTCTTTAAATTGCGCTTTGAGCCAATTGAAACTCGTTTGGTTTTTGGCGATTATCATCACGCCCGACGTGTCTTTGTCCAAACGGTGCACCAGGCCGGGGCGAAGCAGGGGATGGTCGCCGACATTGGCAATAAGCGGATAGTATGCCAGTAAGCCACTGACTAACGTAGAATCAACTTCTGACAACAATGGCAACCCATTTTTATCCTGCCGCGGATGGACTGATAAGCCGGCGGGTTTATTTATGACTAAAACATCAGCGTCTTCGTAGAGTATATTTAATTTGATATTAGGATTTGGCAGTATGGCGGTGCTTTCAGGCAAAACAAATCCCGGCGCCAGAGTAACGGTGTCGTCGGCACGGAGAATATAAGATGGTTTGACTTTTTTATCGTTTACCCTGTTAAATAACTGCTTCGCAGTTCCCGCTTTGTGAGATTTAACGGGGTAAACCAAAAAATTCCCGAGCTTTATCTGTTCTTTAAGATAGGCGCGGGAATGTCTGGGGAATTTTGCTAAGATAAACTTATCTAAGCGTTGTCCTATATCAGAAGAAGGGACAATGATTTTTTGTTCCATGTGGGCGTGCCCCGACTCGAACGGGGGACCTTTTCGATGTCAACGAAACGCTCTAACCAGCTGAGCTACACGCCCTTATCCTCCTCCTTTTTAAAGGAGGGTTAGAGCTTGCCCCGTACTTGCCTGCCCCGCCATTGCGGTGGATACGAGGGTGGATTTAAATCCCTCCCAACCTTCCTTTAAAAAGGAAGGTGCAAATTTTCTTATTTCAAGATCGCCAATCCTATCAAAACTGTAATCGTCATAATTACCAGCCAGCCAAGTGTCCAGAAGAATAATTTTATCGCGTCGGCTTTTTTATTATCTAAATATAGTAAAATCGGTTTGCCCAAAACCAGAGCGCCGGTAATG
>JAHKAK010000017.1 GCA_018826025.1 Patescibacteria group bacterium | reverse complement strand
TCGCGTGGCCTCGCTAGGAAATATAAAAATGAAGGCGGGCAGATAAAATACATAATTACCAAACGCAGTCCGCATAAAAAAGTTTTTCCCAGCAAATGGACGGTGCCCGGCGGCGGGCTGGAAACGGATGACTATACTAGCGCGCCCCCGTCTACTCCCGATGGGCAGTGGTATTATGCTTTATATACTTCGCTACGCCGGGAAATTAAAGAAGAGGTTAATTTAGAGGTGGGCTTTATAAAATATTTACTGGATTTGGCCCTTATCAGGCCGGACGGCGTACCTGTCATAACCTTAAGTTTTTACGCGCCGTTCAAATCCGGCGAGGTGAGATTGGATGAGGACGCGACCGAGTTTGTTTGGGCAACCTATGAAGAATGTAAAAAGTATGATTTAATAGAAGGGATTTTGGATGAAATAAGAATGGTGGATGAGATTTTGAAGGGAAAAAACGAGGAGGACGTGAAGTTCAAGCAGTAAGCGGGTTAGGGCGGCGTAAACTATATAGTTCTCGACTCTAGTTTATCCCGAGCGAAGTCGAGGGACTCGAACAATAATATTTTTTAAGTTCTTTTCAGGGAGGGAATATGAAAATGGTTTTAACGCTTTGTATGATTTGCCGGCCACCCAGAATTTTATTAGGTATGAAAAAATTACGTTTGGGCGCGGGCCGATGGAATGGTTTTGGCGGTCGGGTGGAAGCAGGTGAAACGATTGAGGCGGCGGCGCGGCGCGAAGTTTCGGAGGAGTGTGGCCTGGAAATCAATCAGATGCAGGAAGTTGGTTTACTTGAGTTTGAGTTTGCCAATGATCTCGGTCAGTTTTTAGAAGTTCACGTATTTTTAAGCGACGATTTCAGTGGTGAAACGCAAGAGACTGATGAGATGAAGCCGGAGTGGTTTGATGTGGATGAGATTCCGTACGACAAAATGTGGCCGGCGGATAAGCTTTGGCTTCCATTGGTATTAGCGGGTAAAAAGGTTCGCGGCTGGGTTTTATATGACAACAAAGAATCAAAAAAGATTCTCGATAAAGAATTGCGAGAAGTCAGCGAGATTTAATGTAGCGGCTAAGCTTAAGCTTAGCCGCCTTTTTATTTATTGACAGATTAAGTTTTTTTAGTTAGGATATAAAAGAATTTATGATTTCCCGATTTTTCACGGCACTATTCACCAAGCAGAAAATGTCGCAGACCGCGTGGACCGTGGCGGCGATTTTTTTGTTGGCGATTTTTGCCGGTTTTATCTGTTATCCCCCGGCCTGGAATAAATCGGTTGATTGGCTGAACGCGCAAAAAAACAAATCCGCGGTTTTTAAGATCGCGCCCAATATTCCGCAGTTTTTCAATTTGCCCTTCCGCCTGGGCTTGGACCTGCAGGGCGGCACGCACTTGGTTTATGAGGCGGACTTGAAGAATGTGGAAAAAGGCCAATATACCGACGCAATGCAAGGCGTGCGCGATGTCATTGAACGGCGCGTTAATTTATTTGGCGTGGCCGAGCCCTTGGTGCAGGTGGATACAGTTGGGAACCACTATCGCTTAATCGTGGAATTGGCGGGAGTGAAAGATATTCACCAGGCCATTACCATGATTGGCGAAACGCCTTCTTTAGGCTTTCGCGAGGAGCGGTCAGAAGTGGAAACCCAGGCCATTTTGGATAAATATAAAACCTTATCACCGGAGGAGCAGCAATCTTTCACCGATGACCCGTATTTTAGCCCGACGGAATTAACCGGTAAATATTTGAAGAATTCAACTTTGCAGTTTGATCAAAATACTAACGTGCCGCAGGTGGGGTTGGAATTTAATGACGAGGGCGCTAAAATTTTTGAGACAATAACGGCCAGGAATGTTGGCAAAAGAATTGCGATTTATTTGGATGGCGCGCCCATCAGCGCGCCGACGGTGAATGAAACAATTTCCGGCGGTAAAGCGCAAATCACCGGTAATTTTAAATATGACGAAGCCAAGCAACTGGTGCAACGCTTGAACGCCGGCGCTTTGCCCGTGCCGATAAAATTAATTAGCCAGCAAAGCGTGGGGGCGTCGCTTGGTGAAAAATCTCTGCAGCAGAGTTTATTGGCTGGTTTAATCGGTATTTTAGCGGTGGCTTTGTTTATGATATTTTGGTATCGCCTACCCGGCTTGTTGGCGGTTTTAGCATTAATTATTTATTCTAGCATCGTGTTAATGTTTTTTAAATTAATTCCGGTTACCTTAACATTGGCAGGCATCGCGGGGTTTATTTTATCGGTGGGTATGGCGGTGGACGCTAATATCTTGATTTTTGAGCGCTTGAAAGAGGAATTGCGCTGGGGTAAATCTTTGGGTGGCGCCGTTGACGAAGGCTTTAAACGCGCCTGGAC
>JAHKAK010000121.1 GCA_018826025.1 Patescibacteria group bacterium | reverse complement strand
TTTGTCATCCCGGGCTTGACCCGGGATCCAGAACCTGGATTCCTGCCTTCGCGGGAATGACAGGTGTGGGGTAAAATACTATTTTTCTCTTTACCAAGAGAAAGTATTCTCACGTTCTCCGGTAATTTATATTCTCCCACGCCCAAAGCTATCACGATTATGCTTTCAAAGTGTTTGGCAAACTCAACTACCCAGCCGTGCATGAAGCCTAAAATATCGTCATTAAAATCAATCTTTTGCGTCAAAATCAATAATCTCATAAGTTCTTTAATAATTTATCTAAGCCTTCGGAAAAAGGCGCGCTTTTAATATTAAGTAAATCGTACCAATAATATTCAGGAAAAATCTCGTCAGCCAAGAGCGTTTTCACCTGCCAGTTAGTTAACGGTGAAAAAGGAAAATAAGAAAAAAATCTTAACAGTAAACTCCAAAAGCGTGGCGCGTTGATCACTATGGCCTTAAGGCCTTTAGCCCTCAACCGATCGATTATGTCTTTATAGCTAACCGTCTCTCTGCCCGCCATATTAATTATTTGACTATTCGGTAAAACTAAGCATTTAACGATCGCTTCCACCAAGTCATTAATAAAGATCGGCTGCCAACGAAAATTAAAAACCGGCACTACTGGCAGTCTCTTCATTAAACGCGCCAACTGCGTGATATTCTTATTATCGCCGGGACCATAAATAAGGCTGGGCCGCAAAATAACATATGGCAAGCCTGATCCAACCACAATTTTTTCCGCTTCTCGCTTGGAATCAATATATGGATCGCTTAGCGAGGAGAGAACCCGCAAACTGGAAATAAAAATTATTTTTTTAACTTGCAACTTCTGGCCAAGTTCCGTAATATTCCTAGTACCTTCAATATTAATCTGCCGGAAAGTCTCTCTATTTTTACCGCTAATAACGCCCGCCAAATGCACAATCGCCTCAATCGGCTCGTTACTTTTAAAATTTAAAATTTCTTTTTTGTTGGCAATGTTATTTTCCAGCAAAACGACTTTCTGGCCGGTTTTTTTTAAAAAATCTGCCAGACCGGCTCCAACAAAACCCTTTCCGCCTGTGATTAAGATTGCCATAATATTTTTTCTATAATAAATTTTGGCATATGCTTTAAAAGATAACTCGGCCGGAAATAATAGGAAACAAAAGCTTTTTCCTTTAAGGCCAGCAGGTTTTCCCGGCTTAAATTTTCGTGCTGATAAACGGGGTTATAAGTATCAAATTCTTGCCAATCTTTCTTCACCAAACGGCCTTCCTGTTTTATTTTGGCAAAAAATTCCGTTCCCGGATAAGGCGTGCCAATGGTAAATTGCGCCACCAAAGTATTAAGCTTTTTGGCATACTCAATAGTTTGGTTAACGCTGGCTTGCGTATCGCCTTCCAAGCCGATAATATAAAAAGCGGCTACCGTAATCCCGTTTTTATGGCAAAAAGAAATTATTTTTTCCTGGTGAATAATTTTAACCGGCAATCGTTTTGATCTTTTAAGCACCTCCTCATTAAAAGACTCTATCCCGACATTAATATGGCGCAAACCCGCTTGCTTCATTTGTGAAAGAAGCTCTTCGTCCAAACAGTCAATTCTCGTTTCACAAGACCAAATTATGCCTATTTTCTTTTTTACTATTTCTTGAGCTAATTTTATAATTCGTTCCCGATTTAAAGTAAAGATAGGGTCTCTAAAGTCAATCGCCTTAACGCCATAATTCTTCTTTAAATATTCCATTTCGCCAATCACGTTCTCAACTCTCCGTGCGCGCCATTTTCTGCCTGAATTTATGGAATAAGGGCAATAAAAAGCGCAACTATAAGGACAACCCCGCGAAGTCAACATCGCGACGACCGGCTTTTTATTCAGAGCCGGAGAATACGAATATTTATTAATTGGAAAAAGGCCCCAATCAGGAAAAGGCAACGAGTCCAAGTCCTGGATTGAAAAAACCCCCATAATACCATTTGGTAAAAAATTTTCAGAAGCAATCTTTAAAGCTCCGGCTTCGGGCTCGCCTTTTATAACAAAATCTGCTTTGTCCAAAAAAAATTCTGGCACAGACGTGGCAAAAGTACCATAAACTCCAACATGATAACCTTTCTCCTTTAAATCGCTAACTACGGTTAACTCGCGCCGGCAATCGACAATTGAACTTGGCGCTAAAACTAAATCCGCTTTTTCACTAAAATTCTCCATCTCTTCAACCACCTTCACCTTCCAACCGAATTTTTTAAAAATAGCGGCTAGATAAGCAATGCTAAGTTCCGGCAATACTACATTGCTTTTTTTTACCCGCTCAAAAATTCGCGCTCTGAAAGAGTCGCCCACCCAGGTAGCAGTTCCCAAGCCGCCCGCCAGGTCTTTATTAACGCACTTGCGGCCGGCATCAGCCTTAATCTTTAACAGTATGACTTTCATCGTTTTATAGTTTTATAGTTTTATAGTTTTAAAATCTATGTTCGTCCATTGCCTTCCGCCAAGACATTAAATATAAATTAAGTGTTTCTTGTTTTGAAGGCAACGCTGTCACCGCTTGTCTGGCGCCTTCGCCGATTCTTTGGCGCAAAGCTTCATCTCGCAATAAGTTTTCCATTGCTTGAATTAAAGATTGTTTGTCTCCAATTGTAATGATTAAACCGCTTTCATTATTTTTTATAACTTCTCCGGCACAGCCAACATCTGTCATGATAATCGGCAAGCCATAGGAAGCCGCTTCAATCACCGCCAAACCCCAGCCTTCGCTATTTGAGGTTAGTAAAAAAGCATCCGCCTTTTTATAAATTTCGGCCAGTTCTTCTTTATTTTTTTTCCCTAAAAATTTTATCTTATCATTTACTTTTAACTTTTGACTTTTAACTTTTAACTGCTCCTCCTCTGGCCCATCACCAACAATCCACAATTCTGCTTGAGGGTATTTTTTTACTACTTCCGCCATCGCGGCAATTTGTAAATCAATATTTTTTACCGGCACGAGCCGACCAACAGTCAAAAAAATTTTTTTATCTTCATTATTTTTGACTTTTGACTTTTGACTTTTGACTTTTATGTAAATCGGCACGACTGTAATTTTTTCTGGCGCCACCCCAAAATCATCTATTAATTGTTTTTTTAGCCGCTGGCTAACGCACCTGACCACATTAGCGCGCGGCAAAACATACTTAGCAATTAATTTTCTCAAACCGCGATAT
>JAHKAK010000120.1 GCA_018826025.1 Patescibacteria group bacterium | reverse complement strand
GCCAAGGCTGCCAATGTCCCTTTGATTATTGCCGGCCGGAGCTATTTAACCGAAAGCTACTGGCAAAGCCAGATTGAGCCTCATATTGACGGCAAAATGGTGCGCTACGTTGGCGAAGCTGATTTTGAGAAAAAAATTGAGTGGCTAAAAAATGCCAAGGCCCTGCTTTTCCCCACCCAATTCGACGAGATTTTCGGCCTGGTTATGATTGAAGCTTTGGCCTGCGGCACGCCCGTTATCGGCTGGAACAAGGGCTCGGTGCCGGAAATCATTCAAAATAAAAAATCCGGTTATGTTGTTGCCGATATTCCGGAAATGATAGACGCGATAAATAATGTTGATAAAATTAACCGAAATGATTGCCGCAAACGCGCCGAGATTTTTTTCAGCGCAGAAAAAATGGTCACCGGCTACGTGAAAAATTATGAACGCATCATCAAAGAACATTCCTTCCGCCAAGAAAAAAACTCCAAAAAAGACCTGTTTAATATTTTGTCTAAATATCTAAAAATTAACAATTGGTAAAAATTTGCCTTTCAAACCAAAATAGCCCCGCCCCGCAAAATGCGGGGCGGGGCTATTTAAAGTCATCCAACGCTTTTTTAATCGCCGCCGGCTATCTTTTTTTTATTGAACCCGGCGAAAGATTTTATGATTTCCAGCGGTACCGCAAAGACAATTGTATTGGACTGGTCGGAAGAAATATCATTAATTGACTGCAACGTCCGCAAATGCAAGGCGCCATCTACCGCCGATAAAATTTTAGCGGCCTGGGCCATGTTTTGCGCTGCTGCCAATTCTCCTTCTGAATTAATAATCACCGCTCTCTTTTCTCTTTCCGCTTCGGCTTGCTTGGCAATGGTCCGCTCCATATCCGCCGGCAGACTCACGTCTTTAAGTTCAACATTGCTGACTTTCAGCCCCCACTCGTCCGTTTCCCTGTCAACAATTTCCCGGATGCGTTCGGCGATTTTTTCACGGTTAGCCAATAGTTCATCCAGCGTCGCCTCGCCAACGATATTGCGCATGGTGGTTTGGGCGTATTGAGAAATAGCGTAACGGAAATCCTCAACCTCAATAACCGCCTTGGCCGCATCGGAAACCTTGTAATATATCACCGCGTTAACCATAACAGAAACATTGTCGCGGGTAATGCCTTTTTGGTCCGGCACATCCACTGCTTTAACGCGCATATCAACTTTTTTAAAACTCTGAAAAATCGGAATAATAATCCGCCACCCGGGCTCTATTGTGCCGGTATAACGGCCCATGGTAAATTTCACTCCCCGCTCATATTGGTTGATCTGCTTAAGAGAAACAAAAAGCAAGGCTACTAAAAAGACCAAAGCTGAATAAATTTCTGGCATATTTTTAGATTAATGCTTATGCGTACATAATAACAGAGTTCGTGAAAAATAAAAAGCGCGGATGGACTATTGAAACCTGTCCGCGCTATGGCCATAAAGAACCTTTCTTAAGCAGAATCGCCAACTAACAGATACTGGCCGGCAAAAAGAACAGGCTGGCGGTTAGGTTTAAGCATCCAAGAAATTCTTTTGTCGTCCTTTTGTGCTTCGTAAGATTTGTCCAGCAAGCCGTAATAATCTAAAAACCGGTTAAGCTTGCTTGAAATCCTAATGCAACCCTTGGAGTCAGTTTTACCCAGTCTTTTTTCGCCAAAGATCGGATCCGTGGCGTGGACTAAAAGCCTGATCAATCTTTCCTCACCTTTTTTCTTTGTTTTCTGCCAGCCAAAATCCCAAACCCGGCTACCCTTTGCTCCCAATCCCCGCCAGCCCTTCTCGTTTTTAGTGCCCAGGGCGCGATAACCGATAATCTCCGGCGAATTTTTAAAAACGCCGGTCGGGGTAATGAAAAATCCCTTACGCTTTTCATTGCCGGAAGAAATTTTATCCAGCCCGATAATGGCCACGCTGCCGTCTGACGCGTTAAAAAATCCGACCCAAGCGATTTGCTTGTTGGGATTGCGGTCAACATATAAGAAATACTGCGATTGCTTCGCTGACTCGCCCAAAGACAAAAGTCTTTGGGCCGCGTCTTGGGAGACTTGATTCAGATAATCCGCCTCCGCCGCAACTTTCACGCCAACCGCCTCCTTAAATATCGCCCGCATTTTTTGCACTTCTTCGGGCAATCCCATTGAAGCGGTTTTTATGATTGACCGCTCATTCTCTTCCGCCACGCCGATTGCCAAGACAAAAAAAGACAGCCAGACCGATAAAAAAACCGTTGTTGCCGCAAATGCCCATTTTGCCTTCATAATCACCCTCCCTCCTAATAAGTAATAAATGAAAAGAACTCCCTTTTTAGATTAATTTATTATCAGGCGTACTGAGTTTAAAGTCAAACCCCGTTAGAAGTTTTTTGATAAGCTTATATTTTTACCAAAGATAGCCGAAGGCGGAATCGCCCGCGTATTTAGCTTGTTGTAAAAAGTACGGCTGGACTTCTATATGGGGTCAAACCCCGTTAGAAGTTTTTTGATAAGCTTATATTTTTACCAAAGATAGCCGAAGGCGGAATCGCCCGCGCATTTGATTGTTAACAGGGCCTGGCTGGACTTTTATACGGGGTCAAACCCCGTTAGAAGCTTACCGCGTTTTCTGCTAACTAATTATTCCATGTCCAAAACAAGTCCGCCCCAGGTAAAATCAAAAGCGCCAAGCCCCTGGCCGGTTTCAGGGTGATAATATTCACGAAAGCCCGATTTTTCTACAAGCTCCAGGCTTTTTTCTCGTATGATATTTGCTTCCTCGTGAAATCCATATTTTTTTAAACCGCGATATACAAACCAGTTTGGAGCAATCCAAATCGGACCCCGCCAGTTTGGCCGAAGCCACACGGGTCCGCTACGTTCTCCGGGAAAATAACTCGTCTCGCTCTTGGCCGTTGTCGGTATGATAAAAGGAGTCCAAAATTCTTTTTCATTGCGCAAATGATTTTTAATCAAATTTTTTGCTTCGTCTTCTGTATAAAGACCGCCAATAAGCGGGGCGAAAATCGCCCATGTTTTAACCTTGATTTTCTCATAGTTAGAACCGTGAATCGTCCAAAAAATCCCGTCCTCATACATTCGTTCGCGCATCGCCTTTGTCATCATCTCCCTTTGGCCAATGTAAAAAGCCTCGCTTTCACGCTCTTTAATCTCGCAGGCAAGCTCGCTCATACACACGAAATTTTCAATTAAATAAGCGCTGAAGGCAACATCTTTTACCCAAAAAAGATTACGGGTGCAGTCCACGTTATCAAAGCCGCATTTCCGGCTTTTTTCAAAAAGATTAAATCTTTTTAAGTTATTTTCAGAAAACCGCTGGGTTGGTTCAAGGCCCAAGGGGATGTCAAACCGCGGCGAATTATCCTCGCCCGACTCATCGGGATTAATAAGCCCTACCAAATGACTCTTCCGAGGATCCCGCGTGAGGAGGTGCCGGTAATAGCGGTCCATCGGCGCAAACATTTCTTTGACGAAAGAAATGTCGTTTTCTTTTTTATAAATATTCTTAACGGCATAAGCAATCAGCGGTGGCTGAGCCAGAGAACTGGTTCCCTCCGCATCCCAATCAACATTCATTACTTCATGCTTTTCCCAATAAATAATGTGCGGCAAAAGACCATTTTTAAATTGTTTAGAAATAAGTGAGCGAAGTTCTTCTTTCGCGCTCTTCATATCAAAGTGTGACAAAATAATGGCATGGAAGCATGAGTCCCAAAACCATTGATACGGATAAGAACCGGGAGACGGCAGGGTATATTGATAATTGCCCGATGTTCGCCGGTTTTTTATAAATAGTTCCTTAACTTTCTCTTCTATATTGAATTGATTATTGTCATTTATCATCTTTTTCTATAATCAATATATAGCGCTACATACATAAGATCAATTTCGCTTAACACAACAGCTACCCTTAGAAAGGGTATCGGATTGGAAGCAGATCTATCAAACAAATAATCTTCTCAACGATTTTTTTAGTCCCTCTATTTTTTAATTATTTAGCCCGATAAATGGATTCGCCTCACCCCAGTAAATCGGAACCTTTCCGTCCCACTTTTCTATCCAACGAAGCTCTACCACTTTGGGGTTCTGCATTAAGGCTTGCGCTTCAATTCTAATCGCTTCCGCCTTACCTTGCGCGGCGGCTATCATTTGTTCTTTTTCAATTTTTATTCTTTCTAAATCTCTGTCCGCTTTAAGTTTTAGCTGTTCGGCTCTAACCTTGGATTCAATGGCCTCATTAAAAGCTATTGAAAATTCAAAATCAATAATGTTAAACTCATCAACCATAATGGCATGTTCAAGCAATCTGCTGGTAAGATTTGCTTTAATTTGTTCTTTCACTTCTTCTCTTTTGGTAATCAATTCCTCCGCCGTGAATCTTGCCGTTACCGCCTTAACCCCTTCTTGGATAGAGGGAGCAATAATGCGGGTGTTGTAGTTTTTCCCCACCTCCTGCCAGATTTTATTTACGGCGACTGGATCAATATGATAGTTCAGAGCAATTTTGGAGGTTACTACCTGTAGGTCCTTGGAAGAGGCGCTTGCCGGGACTTCATCTTTTTGAATTTTTACATCCATTTTTACTACCTTTTGGATAAGCGGTATTTTAAAATAGAGTCCCTCGTCAAATACCCTATCTTGAACTGCTCCAAATTGAAGAATAACCCCTCGCTCACCCGCCCCGACGGTTCCAACAGCGTCAGCAAGAAACATTAGAACAAACATTCCAATAATTACGCTGGAAATAACTTTTCCTGGTTTCATGTCTTTTATTTTTTGGCTTATACTTATATTGTCCATATTTTTGTTTTGTTAAAATTTAATCTTTAAATCATTCGACCTTTTTTGTTCTGCTAATTTCATTCTACCACTTCAATAAGCTCAGCACAAACGCTTCGACGAGCTCAGCACAAACACTTCGACAAGCTCAGCGCAGGCAAAAAACCGCCCTTCAAAGGACGGCTCTAATTTTTTATGTATGGTCATATTCGCGCCTGCCCCGTAGTGTCCCGCAGCGGCGGAACTGCTACTGGGGCGAATTAGACCAAAGGGCGCGGCGCGACATTCTGACATTCTGCAGAATGTCAGAATGTTTATTTTAAGCTTTCAGATTAAGCAACGATCCTTCAACGGCTCAACCCTCCTTCGTCCTGCCATGGCAGAACTACGGAAGGGCGCAGTGGGTTGAGCCGTTAGATTTTCTCGTAAGGCGGCTGACTGAAACCAGACTTCAACAGATTTCAAGGGCGATGCGGGTATGGCTTCTACCATTAATAACAAAAACAGCCTTGTCACGCATTTTGCGGGGCAAGGCTGTTTGAAAAGCGACCCCTAACCCAAAACGGTTTTTGGGCGATTTGTTCAACCCGTCTTTAAACTTTTTCTTTCGGTATTTTTGATTGCTTGATAATAGCTAATAGAGTGCCCCGATAAATTGGTTTGTTGGCGCCATGCAAAGGCAGGCACAATTATGCCGGTAATAACATTTTTATAAATGGCGTGACTGCCCTTGGAGCGCGATAAAACAAAACCATTAGCTAAAAGAATTTTAATTAATTTTTTAGCCGCTATTGGGCGCATACAATTTTTGCGTTACGGGGAAGATTTACGCACACATCATCAATTATCGGCCGATGTTTATAGACGGGCACTTTTTTCCCTTGATGCGCTAACTCCTCCAGCCATAATTCTAAGATTTCCTTGGCCTTTAATTTAGCTTCTTCAAAATTACGGCCAAAAGTAATACAGCCCGGAAATGAGGGAAATAAAACATTGTAGCCGCCCTCTTTGGCTGGCTCAAATATAGCGGAATATTCTAAAATTTGTTTTGTTTTTTTCATATTAAAAATATAGCAAAATGACTGCGATAAGTCAACCAACTCAAAACGATATGCTTACCCCGTTAGATAGGCTAACTTTATGCTTTATAAATTAATCCCCGCAATATATAAATTTGAACAACTTATTCTAAGCAACATAATCCGGACTTAATCTTTCGTATATCTCCTCTGTCAATTTTCTGAATAATTCCCGTTTTTTCCAAAAAGAATTGCTCTCCGAAACATCTTTATTTTTAATTCTGTCCAGTTCCACCCGCACCATGTATCTGGTATGCCCCAAGTCAACGCCAGGCTGGCCGTTAACATCTTCAAGCCCTTGGTAAATCTGTTTCAGATGGTTATATTTACTGGGAATATTCTGTTCTCGGTTTGGCTTGGCGCGGGACGAGAGACCGCTGGCCAGCGATGAATTTAATTCAATATGCTCAACAAAATCATGAATAGCCACAAAAAAATCAAAACTCGCCGGTGTTTTTATCACCGTTTGGAACTTTTTATCCAGGTCATTTTTTACCTTCCCGGAGAGTTTCATCGCCTTTATTTTACCATACTTCTTAAAAAATAGCAAAAAAATTCTTTTCTCTCAAATAAAAACACCCCGCCCCGCATTTTGCGGGGCGGGGTGTTTTAAAATTAGCGCTTAGGCACGAGACACATTAACGGCATTGGGTCCCTTTTCGCTGTCTACGACTTCAAAGGTAACGGCATCGCCGACCTTCAGCTCGTCAAAAGTCACATCCTTCAGCTCTTTAGAATGAAAAAATAGATCCTTTGTTTCGCCTTCGCGAGAAATGAATCCAAATCCTCTCTCTGTGAGCGTTTTGATGACTCCATTCATACGTTTATTTTTTAGTTATTTTTAAAATTAGAAACTCGACTAGGTCTCTTTCTGCTGACTCTTCAAGCCTATCAGAGTTTTTAGCTTTTGTCAAAAAAATTCAAGCCCGGGGCCGTGGAGGACGTCTGCCCCGCAGCGTTCCGTTAACAGGCGGAACTGCTACTGGGGCGAATTAGACCATAGGGCGCGACGCGACATTCTGACATTCTGCAGAATGTCAGAATGTTTATTTTTAATCCCTCTCCCCCGCAGATAACGCCGTAGAAGTCAGGCTTCTACAGATTTCGCGGCTATCGGACAATTCTATGGAATTGTCCGATGCCAAATCTAAAAAAATTACTTCAAGAAAAGATCAATGGCTCGGCGGAAATCCGCCGGCAGCTGCGGGTCTAAAGAATAAAAGACATGGCCGGCCGCGCCTTGGGCTTC
>JAHKAK010000119.1 GCA_018826025.1 Patescibacteria group bacterium | reverse complement strand
TATGGCTGTTCGCGCTACCCGGATTGTGATTTCGCGCTGTGGGATAAACCCACGGGCCAAAAATGTCCTCAATGCTTATCCCCGCTGGTGGAAGGCAAACAAGGGATAAAATGCAGCAATAAGGAATGCGATTACAAGGAAAAAGAGAGCGTATCCCAAATAAAAGATTAATTGATACTTGATGACGAAATCAGCATTTGTGTTTAAAAAAATTAAAAATGTAAATCTCAAAATGCAAAATTTTGGTATCCCGCTTCGCTCGCCTCGCTTTCGCTTCGGCGAAGCGGGCGGGATGAATTTAAAAATTTTAAATTATCATTTTTCATTTTGATTTTTTAATTTTAAATTTCTTTAGATGCCCGATATTCATCTCCAAAAAATATTGGATAAGTGCCAAACAAATAACCCCGACTGCGATATTGATTTAATTGAGCGGGCTTATGACTTTGCCAAAAAAATCCACGCCGGGCAAAAACGAGTCTCGGGCCAGGATTATATTTTTCATTGCTTGGGCGCGGCCGAAATAGTGGCTGATCTGAAAGTTGACTCCAAAACCATCGCCGCCACGCTGCTCCACGACGTTATTGATGATGGCCCGGGCGATAAAGAAGAGCTGGCCAAACAATTAGAAAAGGAATTCGGCAAAGAAATTATTCGCCTGGTGAATGGCATAACAAAGCTCGGTAAAATAAAATTCCGCGGCGAGGAACGTCAAATTGAAAATCTGCGAAAAATGTTTTTGGCTATGGCCGAAGATATCCGGGTGGTTATCATTAAACTGGCCGACCGGCTGCATAATATGCAAACCCTCTCTTTTCTCCCGCCGTTAAAACAACAGCGTATCGCGGCCGAAACTCTTAATATCTACGCGCCTCTGGCTGATCGGCTGGGCATCGGCCATCTTAAAGGGCAACTTGAAGACTCCAGCTTTAAATATTTAATGGCCGGAGAATACACGTGGCTTGTTAACCAGGTCCGGGAACAAATTGATGAACGCGAAAAATATCTGAAAAAAGTCGCGCCTGTCCTTAAAAAAGAAATTATTAAAGAAAGCATCGGCTTAGTTAAAATTCATTGGCGGGCCAAACACTATTGGAGTTTATACAAAAAATTGCAGCGCTATGAAATGAACTTAAATAGAATCTATGACTTGGTGGCCCTGCGTGTCATTGTTAAAGACATAGATGATTGCTACGCCACGCTGGGTTTAATCCATAAGCTTTGGCGGCCCCTGCCCGGCCGCATTAAAGACTATATCGCCCTGCCAAAACCCAACGGTTATCAGTCAATCCACACCACGGTTTTTTGCCAAGGCGGAAAAATCACCGAAATTCAAATTCGCACCGCTAAAATGGATGAGGAAGCGGAACGCGGCATCGCGGCCCATTGGTACTACACGGAACAAAAAGGGTTTAAATCATACTTAAAAAAGATTTTCACTCCGGCGCCGGAAAAAGAATTACGCTGGATAAAACAACTTCAAAGTTGGCAAAAAGAAACCCACGCCACGCCAGAAGATTTTTTCCAGTCACTCAAAATTGATTTTTTCAAAGACCGAATTTTCGTCTTCACCCCCCGGGGCGATGTTATTGATTTGCCCGAAGGCGCCACCCCCTTGGATTTTGCTTATCAAATTCATTCCGACATCGGCCATCATTACCAAGGCGCCAAAGCAGATGGCAGAATGATCGCTTTAACCACGCCACTACATAATGGCCAAGTTGTGGAAATCATCACGCAAAAAAATGCCCGGCCCTCGCAAGACTGGCTAAAAATCGCCAAGACCAACCAAGCATTAAACAAAATCAGGCAATGGTTGAGTAAAAACCCAGGTTTTGGCGAAACGACCAAGGAAGCAGACGAGATAAAAAAAGAACCGCCCAAAGCCGAGCAGCCAATTAAAACCGCTACCCGCCAAATAGTCTTAAAGTCCGAAGTGGAAGTGGCCGGCGACCAAAAAATTACGACCGCTTTGGCTAAATGTTGCCACCCAAAGCCCCCCGACGAAATTATCGGCTACATCACTCTCCACCAGCGCATCACTATTCATAATCGCGACTGCAAAAATTTAGCTAAAATCAAAGATCAAAAAAGATTAGTGAGCGTGAATTGGAAAACCGGATCCTAAAACCCGACAATAATAATTCATGAATCAATTTTAAAGCCGCCTCGGATTTACGGGGCGGCTTTATTTGTATTTACCCCGTTAGAAATTATCAGATAATCTTTTAGCTCATAATAAAGCAATCATCTTTAAACAAGCTCTCTGTCATAATAAATTGTTCAATAATTTCTAACGGGGCTTACCCATTCGCGCCTGCCCCGCAGCGTTCCGTTAGCAGGCGAATCTGCCAATGGGACGAATCAGACTACAGGGTAACATTATAACATCCTTATAAACTTGCCTTGCCCTTCCGTAGTCCCGCCGTGGCGGGACGAAGGAGGGAGAATATCAGAATGTTATTTTAAGCTTTCAGATTAAGCAGTGATCTTTCAACGGCTCAACGGCGATTACCGTTGAGCCGTTGAAAGATTTAAGGCTAAAATACGGCAAAAAACGGGTTTTTTCACGCAATGCTACTCTCCCTCTTCCTGCTCTCATAGTACGCAACGAGCGAACAAGCCTTGCTTGGGTAATGAGAAATACATAAACTAAAAACCGCCTCCGCAAATGCGGGGCGGCTTTAAAATTAATTCGTGCCATTCGTGCCAATTCGTGAATTAGTGTCTGGTTTACGGCAAAATTTTGCTGGCCAAACTTTCCAAATCTTTTTTATCCTCAAACTCAACCAGCAGGCGGCCGCCCAAGCCGCTTTTTTTAATCTGAACTTTTTTTCCTAAAAACAGTTCCAGGCGCTGGGCTAATTTTTTTACTTCCGGATCAAACGCCACTTTGCGCTTATGGCCCTGAACATAAACTTCGCGCGCCCGCTGTTCAATTTGCCTAACCGACAGATTATTAGTGAAAATTTCATCAAACAATGCTTTTTGCGCGGCCGGATTTTTTATGCCGGCGATGGTGCGGGCGTGCCCTTCGGTGATTTTTCCCTGGCTTAAGCTTCGCTGCACTTCGGCGGGCAAGTTCAGCAGTCGCATTGAGTTGGAAACATACTCGCGGCTCTTACCGATTTTTTTGCCAATTTCCTCGTGCGTTAAATCAAATTCTTCCTGCAATTGTTTAAACCCCTTAGCGCGTTCCAAAGCGTTTAAATCCGTTCGTTGAATATTTTCCACTAAGGCCAATTCCAATTTTTGCTGGTCAGTGGAGTCGCGCACAATCGCCGGAATATGCGGCAAGCCCGCCATTTTAGCGGCCGCCAGGCGCCGGTGCCCGGCCACCATCTGATATTCAACCTGCTGGCCGCGGTCAACGTCGCGGGTGAGCTTGGTCACAATAATCGGCTGCAAAACGCCATGCTGCTTAACCGAATCGGCCAAATCCTTAAGAGATTCGGCATCCAGTTCAAAACGCGGCTGATAAGGGTTATCTTTTATCCGATTCAACTCAATATCAAAAATGCTCTCCTTGCGGTCGCGCAAAGGCTGAGACAATTTAGGGTATTCCACTTCCGTGGCTTTTTGCCTGGCAGGAATTAATGAAGCAAGTCCTTTTCCTAGTTTAGTCATTTTTTTGTCTTAATTAAATTATTAATCTTCTAAATTTTTGCGTAAAAAATTAAAAATGTAAATCTCAAAATGTAAAATTTAGGTGTCCCGCAGCTGCGGGACTGATTTTAGCATTTTACATTGTCATTTTTCATTTTGATTTTTAAATTTTACATTTACTAATGTTCTTGTCGTTTCATTAATAATACTATATATCCCTGTCCAGTCTAATTATTTCCTCCGCCAATTGACGATATGCGTTGCCGCCGGGCGAAGCAGGTTCATATTGAAAAATTGTTTTGCCAAAACTCGGCGCCTCAGCCAAACGAACGCACCGGGGAATTTCCGCTTCAAAAACATAGCCCGGAAAATGCAGCCGAATTTCTTTAACCACCTGACGCGATAATTTATTGCGCTTATCATGCATGGTTAACAAAGCGCCTTTAATGCGCAAATCGCGGCCTAAATTATCCTGAATTAAATTAACGGTTTTGAGCAGTTGCCCCAAGCCTTCCAAGGCGTAATATTCGCATTGCACCGGCACAATAATTTCATCCGCCGCGGTTAAGCCGTTGATTGTGAGCAAGCCGAGGCTCGGCGGGCAATCAATAATAATATAATCATAGTTCGTGCGAACGCGGTGCAAAAGGTTATATAAACGAAATTCGCGCTCGGGCAAATTGACGAGCTCTATCGCCGCGCCGGCCAAATCCCCGCCGGACGGAATCAGGTCATAACCAAAAAGATTAGTCTTGCGGATAACGTCTTCCGGATATAAATCATCAATCAATGAATGATAAAGATTTTTATCCAAAGCTTCGGGCTCAAAACCAAGGCCGCTGGTCGCGTTAGCTTGCGGGTCCAAGTCCACCACCAAAATATATTTTCCCAGTGCCGCCAAAAACGCCGCCAAATTAGTGGCTGTCGTTGTCTTCCCTGTCCCGCCTTTTTGATTTACCACGCCTATAATTTTTGCCATGGAGTACTCGCTAATATACGAATTCACCCAAATATACAAATATGCGAATTTTTAACTCACCCCGACCCTCCCTTTGAAAAAGAGAGGGAGTCCCTCCTCTTTTTTAAAGAGGAGGTTAGGAGGAGTTAAATTCTTATTCGTATATTATTTACAATTCGTATATTGGTGATTACTCTTATTCTACACTAAAATCCAAATTGACAAAAGGGCTCCTGAAGTCTAAAATATACATGAATATGCCGGGGTGGCGGAATTGGCAGACGCACACGCCTCAAGAGCGTGCGAGAGTAATCTCATGAGGGTTCAACTCCCTCCTCCGGCACACCCTGAGAGTTTTTACCCCGTTAATTTGCGTAGCAAATTTTTACGTGGCGACCCTCTCCTCGGGCACCAGAATTTTAAAAAGCCCTTAGCGGGCTTTTTTGTTTTGATAATATTGGTAGGCCCGCCAAGCCAGCCACCCGGCCAATAAGCCGACAACCGCGCCGGCCAAAATATCTAGAGGATAATGAACGCCGACATAAACGCGCGCCAAAGAAATTAAAATCGCGGCGCCAAAAAGCCACTGGCCGGCGCGGCGATTAGACAAATACACGGCCATGGCCAGCGCGAAAAAAAACGCGGCGTGGCCCGAAGGAAAAGAGCCGGTGCTTTCATGAACAATCAAAGAATTTACCGCTTGGTCAATGAACGGCCGCGGTCGCCCCCAAAGCCAGCGGATAATTTCAACTATAACCAAACGCGATAAAACCACCGCTGCCAACGCCACGCCAGCCATTGATAAATTTTTTATTCGTTCTTCTTGGCTCTTCCTCCAAAACCAAAAAACTAAGAGTCCCGCGCCAACAACGTACTGCAAATAACTGGCCAAAAAAATGCCGAGCCAATCCAGCGCTTGGCAAAGCCCGGCCAAACCGTTTATTTGTTGAAACAGCCAAAGATCAAAATTCATTAATCATTCCCGCGCATACGAAAAACTTTAAGACAAAATCGCGGCGAGTTGAGCGTCTAAAATTACCAGCGGGACGAGTAGCAAAGCGACCGAGTTGTCCGCGGCAATTTTAGCGAGACGAGCCTAATTTTGTTAAAGTTTTATCGTCGCGCGGCGGTTTTTTCCGCCGCTTTTTTGCCGCCAAAAAAGCGGCAAAAGTATTTCTAAACACTGAGTATTTCCAGCAACTTCTTCTTATCCACCGGTCCGATACGCGTGATTTTAGGCTTGGTAATGCTCAAGTCCAGCACGGTGGAAGGCTCGCAGTATTTTAAATCTCCCGCGTCCAGAATCAAATCCGGCTTTAAAAAGCTTTTCTCAAAATACCCCAGCACCTCGCTGATTTTTGTCGTGGCCGGCTGACCAGCCATATTGGCGGAAGTCGCCACATATGGCCGCCCCATATTTTCGGATAACAAATGCGTTAATTTATAATCCGGAATGCGCAAACCGATTGTCTGCTCTTTGGCCGTCAGGATTTCGGGCAATTTATATTTTTTCCAAAGCACCGCGGTTATCGCTCCCGGCCAGATAAGATTCAAGGCTCTTTCCAGCCGTTTATCAACAAAGGCCACTTTTTTGGCCATGGCAATATCGCGCACAATAATGGCCAGGGGATTGGATTCTTTACGATTTTTGATCTTAAAAACTTTTTTTATCGCCTCCTCGCTAGTCGCGTCACAACCCAAGCCATAAACCGTGTCCGTCGGAAAAACCGCGGTGCCGCCAGATAGCATGACTTTGGCCGCCTCAATAATCGCCTCTTCCGACTCTCTTAAATTTTCCGGATTAACTTTTAAAATTTTCATATTTCCTACCAATTACTAATCACCGCCAATTACAAATGAATTTAACTCCTCCTAACCTCCTCTTTAGAAAAAGAGGAGGAACACCCTCTCTTTTTTAAAGAGAGGGTTGCTTGCCTCGCCGTAGCTTTAGCGAAGGCAGGGGGTGAGTTAAGCTCTTTAACAAGGCCACTCCTCCACCATCAACGCCGGTCTCTTTTTCTCCGGTAAAGATTGATAAATCTCTTCGGTAATAAAAGGCATGAACGGGTGCAATAGTTTAAGCGAATCGCCCAACACTTTCCATAGAACATACTGCGCGGTGGCTTTATCTTCAGCGCTGACTGGCTCTTTAATTCTCTCTTTCACATCCTCAATACACTTATCGCAAAAACTGTGCCAGAAGAAATGATAGGCGCTTTGCGCCGCTTCGTGGAAATTAAAACTATCTAAATCCTTGGTAATTTTTTGCGCAGTTTCTTCCAACTCTTTTAAAATCGCCTCGTCCGCCGCGGTAAATTTTGTTTTAGCCTTTTCATTAAAATCTTCCAAGCTCAATAAGCTGAACCGCGCCGCGTTCCAGATTTTATTGGCGAATCTTTTTTGCGCCACCACTTTGTCTTCGCCAAACGGCAAATCGCTGTCGGAGGCCGCGTTAAAGACCAGCGCCATGCGCAGAGCATCCGCTCCGTTCTCATCAACCACCGCCAGGGGATTAACCACGTTCCCCTTAGACTTGGACATTTTTTTCTTGTCTTTATCGCGAATTAAGCCATGCATGTATATCTGCCGGAACGGTTCTTGCCCCGTGGCGTAAAAACCCATCATTATCATGCGCGCCACCCAAAAAAACAAAATATCCCAGCCGGTTTCCATGACCGCGGTCGGATAAAATCGTTCGAAATCCCCCGCTTTGGTTGTCTGCAGTGTCGCAAAGGGCCACTGGCCGGAAGAGAACCATGTGTCAAAAGTATCGGGTTTCTGATACCAACCTATAGGTTCTGGTGGTTTTTCTCCAATACGAAATTCGGATTCTGATAGATTTTTATCTGTTCTATTTTGTTCAACCCAGTATTCGTCAAAATACCCTTTTGATTTAAGTAAATCTATATATCCCACATATAGCAGTATTTCTCCTTTTCTTCCGGACGCCCATTGAATATTTCTATCATCAAATCCAAATCCATTTGAAAATTGATCAAATTCAGCCTCGTTTTTAAGCCCTAATTTAGCACATAATATTTTTTCATTAAAGTGGACCGCTTCCATTTTGCTACCCACGCTAGTTTTATACCAAACCGGGATCTTAATTCCCCAGACTATCTGCCGCGAAATATTCCAATCTCGGATATTAGCCATCCAATGCTGAAAAATTTTCTCGTATTTCTCGCTGACAAATTTTACTTCGCCTTTTTTAATGGCTTCCACCGCGCGTTCGGCCAACGGCTTAATTCTCACAAACCATTGCTCCGAAACCATCGGCTCAATAACCCTGCCGCATTTATAACAAACTCCCACCGAATGGCGATACGGCTCTTCTTTTATTAAAAATCCTTGCGCCTCTAAATCTTGCACGATTTTTTGGCGCGCCTCGACGATTTTTAATCCGGCGTAAGGTGTCCCTGCCACGGTTGTCATTTTATCATCCTGCCCGATAACCACGATGGTTTCTAATTTATGACGCTGGCCAATCTCAAAGTCCGTGGCATCGTGGGCTGGCGTTACTTTTACCGCGCCCGTGCCAAATTCCAATTCCACCGCGTCATCCACCAAAATAGGAATTTCACGGTTAACCAAAGGCAACAAAACTTTTTGTCCGACCAATTTTTTATAGCGAGCGTCCTCCGGATTCACCGCCACGGCCGTATCGCCCAACATCGTTTCGGGCCGGGTCGTGGCCACCTCAATGAATTTGTCTTTATCGCCGACCAACGGATATTTTATATACCACAATTTATCTTCGCGGTCCTCGTATTTAACTTCCAGATCCGAAAGGCCGGTTTGGTGCTTCGGGCACCAATTGATAATCCGCAATCCGCGATAAACTAATCCTTCGTTATATAATTTTTCAAAAGTTTGATAGACAATCTTAATAATATCCGGATCCAGCGTGAATTTATTGCGCGACCAGTCGCACGACGCGCCAAGCCTCTTTAGCTGATTTTGGGCAACGTCTTTATTCTGCTGGACGTAATCCCAAATCATCTGATACAGCGTTTCCCGATCAAACTGAAAACGGCTCTTCCCCTCTTTTTCCAATTTTTTTTCAAACACCACCTGAGTTTCAAAACCGGCGTGGTCCGCTCCCGGTAGCCACAATGTTATATCCCCGCGTAAACGGCGATAACGGATTAAGATATCTTCCAATGTCGTCATCAAGGCATGCCCCAAATGCAAAGCTTCGTTGGCATTGGGTGGCGGCATAATAATGCAATAGGGTTTAGTCCGTTTTTTACCGTTGGCCAAATCAGGCAGATTATCGGGATTAAAAAACCCGCTCTCTGACCAGAGCTGATAAATTTTATCTTCCACCTTTTTCGGGTCATATTGCGCTTCCATACAAATTTGGCGATGTCCGACGTCCAAAAATTAAAATGCACCAATATTCGGGACGTCGGACATCGAAACTGATAAACTGACTCTAGCTTATCTTAAACCAACAAAAAAATCCAGTTTACCCGCCGAAGTTCCGCAGAACGGAACGAAGGCGGATCGACTGGATTTTTATCCTATATTGTTATTCTAATCGATTGCCACTCCTAACCTTTCCTGCAATATCTTTTCCACCTTAGCCAATCTGGCTTTTACTATTTTAAACTCATCATTAAAATCGGTTAGACGCTTTAAAAATTTATCCAAGGTATTGGCCAATTTTTCTATTTCCGTTTTAAATTCTTCTTTTATCTCTTCCTTTGATTTTTCTAACTTAAAATCAACCGCGCTTAGGATGGTCTTCGTTTGCTGGTCTAGTAATTTTTCCAACAATTTTAAGCCTACTGTTTGATTTTGCTTTTTTACTTGTTTTTTTACCATGCCCCTATTTTATATTATATAAATCCCCTGTCAAATCCCGTCAGAAGTTTTTTATTAAAACATAGGTTGTTTCATAAGGAAGCCAAAGGCGAATCGCTTTCTTATTCGGTTTAATAGAGAATACGGCCGAACTTTTATACGGGGTCAAATCCAAACTTTAGCTAATTTTTCATGTATTTTTTTATCAATTCAATGTCTTTAATGTCCTTCTCCCGCCACATCGCTTTTTTCCACTCTAAAACATATTCTAATTTAACAAAACGAAACCCCTCAATTATATCCGCGTTATCAATCAATTGATTAATGTCTCCTATCCAAGGCAACCAGTCTTTATAAATTTCTACATCGCCAACCTTAATTAAATTATCTTTTAATGAAGTATATTTATTGACTAATTCGCTCCACAGCTCCGGCTTAACAATAATATCAATATCGTCGCTCTCGCGAATTTTTCTAATTACCAACGGCCCGCTGCCAAAAATAGCAAATTTTTCAACCGGCAAATTAAGCTTTTTTAAATTTTCCAAGTTCATAATTTGCTATTGTTTGGCCCTCTCTCCTATTCTTTATTCGTTAATCCCTACCCCTCCCATTCCGGCAATTTAATATAAAACGTCGCTCCTTTATCTTCCCAGGCAGTGAAAATTCGACTTATTTATTATAAAAATATTCCTTAAGCATCCTTTTTAATAATCTTCCGCCTTGGCTAGTTTTTAAATATT
>JAHKAK010000118.1 GCA_018826025.1 Patescibacteria group bacterium | reverse complement strand
GTTAAAAAAAGCACGGGGACTTATGTAATGCCTTATTACAAAACCTCGTCAAACAAAACTAAATTAGATAATTTTTCTACCAAAGGAAATTATAACCCCTATACCGGCAAAAAAGGTTATGCGAGTCCGTTTAAGCCTTTTAAATAATCTTGTAATATTTAATTTCAATATTTCAATTTTAGAATTATAAAAATGTTAGATAAGATTATGCGAGTTGCTGTTGATAAAACAAACAAGAAAAATATAAGGATTTTAATAAATTGGCGTGATTTTAAGGTTAATTTTGGCACCCTTGATTTTAAGCCAGACGGCTCCCTTGTTTATGCTCCGGCATTTTTAAATAATTTTAGTAAATATCCCATCTTAGAGACTGGCGTATGGAATGATATCATCAAGCAAGGGAAAAAAGAAAATTCTATGGAAAATTTAAAGGGTGTTCATGTTAGTTTACATCCTAAAAGAAATATTATACATATACGACAGAAGGATTCAGAGAATAAAGATCAGACGATATCAAGCAAGAAGATTAATTGGTTTCCAGTTATAAGGTCATTTATTTTTTTAAAAGTTATTTCTCCTCCGTTAAACGAGTGTATCTTTACCGAAAAATATCAGGGATTTAAGCTACAGATTCCCTGTAATTATGTAGACCCCATAGAGGTTTTAATTCGGGTATTTCCAAGAAACATAAAAGAGATGCCAGTATTAAAAAATAGCATATATAATATAGCCGGGTATTGTCCGCATTATTGGGTTTGTTGTGATTTTATGTTAACTAGTAAAAGGTCAGCGCCTGCCGTTCTGTGGTTAGAAAAGGACCAAGGACTTTTCTAATTCGAGCAATAAAATATTTTAAATTTATGGAAACTCTATCAGTTATTCTTGCCGCTTTTATTCTTTTAATGGTATTTTTAATATCACCTTATCTAAATAAAAAAACAAAAATATCTTTATTAGATAATCCTTTTATTGTCATTCTTACAAGTGTAGGATTAACGGCTATGCTTTATGGAGATTGGAGAAGTGGCGGATTTATTCTTTTTATTGATAGTATTTTTATTATTGGTACTTATTCGGGAATTAAAGATTTTTAATAAGTCGTTTTGAAATCTACTGAAGTTAAACTTCGGTAGCGTTTGTAATTCGGTTTTATATAAATCAATGAAAGGCGAGTTAGATAATAATTAATAAAAAATTATGATAGATTTTACACAAAAAACCTTGGGAGAGCTTTTAAGCAGTGCGGATTCAACAATCAGGCGAAATGCAATTGGAATTTTAAAACAACTTCAGAGAACGTGCGTAGAGGTCAATAATAAAAATTTTGAAGAAGTAAAAAGGCCTCCGATTAAATTACGACAAGTAATCGGTATAGGGCATCAATATCCAAAGCGAAGACGTATTATAGACACAAAGTAGTTGGGGATTGAACTCTGCTGAAGTTAGACTTTAATAAGTCGTCTGTCTAAATTACGACAAGCACAGCGGCGGCGGAAGATTATCAAAGGCGGGGCGGGGCCCTCCTTCGCCTTTCGGCTACGGAAGGGCAAGCAAGGGCGGCGCGGAATTTTGTTCAAAAAAGTTGTTTTAATTGCGGAGAGTAAGCTTTTTTAATCAAGCAGACTTTGGTATAATTGGCAGTGAGGTAAAATGAAAGTAAACTTTCATTTTGACCGAACGAACCAATTTCAAGCTTTGCTTATAATGAATTTATGAGTAAAATCGAACAACTTCTACTCCTTATTTTGGATAGGGCTCATAAGGCTGGAACTAAAGATTTATCAAAATTTCAGCTTTTTAAGATAGCGTATCTTTTGCAGGTCATATCTTTAAAATACGCGGGAACTTTTTTAATACCAGATATCATTTTTGTTCGTGACAAAAATGGGCCTATTTCAGTCAATATTTATTCGGCAATTGAAAAACTTATTTGTCGGGGGTATGTCAAAAAAGAAGTAATAGAAAATAAAGAATACGGTTATCCCAGGGATGCTCATAGCTTGGCAAAAAAAATACCGAAGCTTTCTTTTAGTCTTGGGGAAACGATATTTTTAGATAATTTTTTGGCGAAGCTATTGCCATTAACACAGAAGAAGTTGAAAAATCTTGTATATAAGACTGAGCCGATGCGGGCAATTATACGAGAAGAAAAAGGCGTAGAGGTTAAAAAGGGCGCGGTACTTGATTTTACATCGGTAATTGTTGATTCGGATGTAGTCGAGTCGTACTCGGATTTGTCATGAGCTTTAAACCCGGCGATATTCCTTTATTTTCACAGTACCAATTTACCGATACGGGCGAATCGGCAAAACACTTCGGTCTGGTTTTGCTTCCCGAGGAGGCGACCAAATACAAAAACAGTCTTCTTTGTTGCGTTATCACATCTCGAAATCCCAAGCATTGGGCTTTTTTGTTAGATTGTAAAAAATATAGATGTTTTAATTGTGATAGTTTTGCCTGTTTTAATAGAAAGGACTTAGTCTCCAAAACCGGATTGGCAAAGGGTCTTCAACCAAAAGACAAATTGGATAGAGATGATTTTAAGAAAGCCTTTAAGATTTTAAAAACATCACTTTTTGTCATAAAGGATATCGCAAGCGATCCTTTTTTGAGGGGTACGATAATTTTTGAATGGAAACAATCTTTAAAAAATATTAAAGATTGAACTCCGCCAAAGCCCGGCTTCAGCCAGCCGCGAAAATGGATCAGAACATTAACGTACCAATAACATCCTTAAAAACTGGAGTTTGTTGGTATGTTATTGGCGTTAAAAGCTTTCGGATGTCACGGCTACCCGTTATCTGGACGAGTCGGAGAAAGACGACAGGATTATCCGGCAAGGCTCGCAAAAAGGCGCTTTCTACGCGTTAAAATAAGTTGTCTATTCTACGGCTCACCCCGCCTTGAGCCGTAAACCTGCTTTAAGTCTGTTAAGCGGTTTGAAATCCGCCAAATCCTGACTTCAGTGGTTTTCACTTCGGTAGTGGCTAACCCCCTTAATCCCCCTTTACAAGGGGGACAAAATTCTAAAAAAAGCTCAACGGCTCAACGGGTTGAGCCGTTGAGCCGTTGAAGAAAAAGGCCCTGATATCTTGCGGTTTTGTCGCGCCCCCTTACAAGGTGAGTTATGAATAAAAGGATTATATTATTCAATATAATTGGTTCATTCGGTCAAAATGAAAATTTATTTTCATTTTGACCTCATTGCCAATTATAACTCCTCCCCACCTCCTCTTAAATTAAGAGGAGGAGTAAATTCACCCCCTGCCTTCGCTAAAGCTACGGCGAGGCAAGCAACCCTCTCTTTAAAAAAGAGAGGGGGTTCCCCTCCTTTAGGAAGGGTTATAACATTTTCGTAAATTCGTAATCGTTTCGTATTTCGTAGCCAAAAGTTAATGTTTTATAATCTTCACACAACTTGGCAAATGGTTTTATTGTTAATCGGCTTGGCGGCTTTTACGCTGGTTTCTTGGCGTTGGCCAAAAATAGGCGCCTGGCTGGTTATTTTTTTGGCGCCATTATATTTGTTGAAAATAAATTCTTGGCCGCTGACGGTTTTGGAGGCATTGATTTGGGTATTCGTGGGGATTTGGATAATAAAAAAAATACAAAATTATTGTCATTCTCGCGAAAGCGGGAATCCAGGTTCTTTTTCGCCTGGATCCCGGGTCAAGCCCGGGATGACAAAAGAAAAAGTGGATGAGATTATAAAAAGTAATTTATTTTGGCCGATTTTGTTAGTTTTGATTGGTGTTGCTTTAGCAACATTTTTTTCCGCGGACCGGCAAGTTAGCCTAGGGATTTTAAAGGCCTGGTTTGCGGCGCCGATAATTTTTGCGGTTGTTTTTAATGATATTTTTAAGAGAAAGGAAGGAGTAAAAGTTTTTCTGGCGGCGCTGGCTGCCTCGGCGGCTAGCGTGGGACTGGCGGCTCTGGTTTATTTAATCGTTGGTTGGTTGACTTTTGACGGGCGCTTGTCTGCCTTTTATCTCTCGCCAAATCATCTGGCTATGTGGCTGGTTCCTGGCCTGCTGGCCGGACTGGGTTTATGGTCTGAAGCAAGAAAGACCTGGCAAAAAGCTGTTTTGTTTCTTGTCGTTTGTTTCTTGTCGTTTGTTCTTTATCGTACTTATTCCTACGGCGCCTGGCTCGGCTTGGCGGTGGCGATAGTTTTTATTTTTTTCTATTTTTGGCGAATAAAATTAATAAATTGGCGTCGTTTGTTTTTTGCCGTTTGTCTCTTATCGTTTGTTTTTGCGTCTATGATTTTTATACAGTTAAGCGATGGCAATAATGAAAAATTAACCAACTTATTAATTTATTCTCGTTCTTCCTGGCAATCGCGCCTGATGATTTGGCAATCAGCAGGGTTAATCTTAAAAGACCACGGGCTGATAGGCGTCGGGCCGGGGCTTTTCCAGCCATATTATCTGGCGTATCAAGAATATTTTTCCGGACCGTATTTGGAATGGGCCGTGCCGCAGCCCCATAATTTATGGTTGGCCTGGTGGTTGCAGGCGGGGTTGCTGGGAGTGGCTGGTTTTTTATGGTTGGTAATGAATTTTTTTAGACAAACAATGCTTGCTGTAAAACACCACCTCACCCCAACCCTCTCCTCGGTTGAGGAGAGGGAGAAGAAAGAAGGAGGAAGTAATCTTTTAGAAATAAAACCCTCCGTTGTCCCGCTTGGCGGGACAACGGAGGGCAAGCCGTTATTAAGCATCATTTTAATGGCGGTTATGGTCTATTTTTTAGTTCACGGTTTGGTGGACACTACTTTCTGGAAAAATGATCTGGCGCTGATTTGGTGGGCGGCTATATTTTTAGGCTGTAAAGTAAACCATCGTGCTTATTGACAAAGAAGAGATAATCTTCTTTGGGCGAGAGGAATAATTCCTGGGCGTCAAAACTGGCCTCATCGGAAGAGCCCAGGATTTTTGTTTTGGTGTCACTCTCCAGGTTTATTTTATAGAAATCATCGGCTAAAATCACCAGTCCCTTATAATAATCGTCCGGCCAAACGGCGCTGGTTGACATTTCTTGCGGCAGGGCGCAAAAAATAGTTCGGTCATCGTTGCTCCAGACGCATTTATCGGCCAGGCCGGTCAGTTTTAGGTTTTTAAGGTTGGTGCCGCTGGCGTCGGTTAAGAAGAGCTGGGGGTTTTTGCCCCGGTCGTTGGTGGAAGAAAAAAGTATTTTATCAGCCCGGGGCGACCATTTCACGTTGAGCCCGAAAAGATCGCTTAAAATCTTATTGAAATCGCCGGTGTCGGAATTTATCGCGTAGAGGATTCCTTGGGCCAGGCCGCTGGGTGGTTGGCGCAGAGAGATTTTTTCTTTACTGGGCCACTCCACGATCAGATTATCAAGTCGGGTTTTAAAAATGTTTTTCCAGTTTGAGCCGTCCGGATTAGCCACGCTGATATTGTGTTGGCCGTTAGTCTGGTCAATGAACTGATAAGCAATGCGCTTGCTGTCCGGCGACCAAGCCACGTAGCCGACTTGATCGTTAAGCAAAGCGGACTGGTTGTTGTTGTAGTCGTAAAAATATTTTTTGATGGCGTTATTATCCGAAAAGACGCCGATGGTTTTGGTTTTGTCCGGCGACCAAAGCGCTTTTAGCAGGCCGTTTAAGGTGACGGAAGATATTTCTTTAAGATTGTTGCCAATAAAGTCGGACTCAAGAACGCGGCCGTTTGAGCGGGTGTAGTATTTAACGGTTTTACCGTCCTCGCCAATAGCCGGAGAGAGAACCGGCTCTTGGCTGACGAGCCTGATTTTTTGGGCCACTCCGCTTTGGCCGCCATTGACTGACCCGTTGCCGCTTGTTGGCAGAGAAGTTGCGCCAGCGGACGCGGAGGGCAGGGCGTTGGTTGGCTCATTCCCATCGCCCGGAGAGGAGGACTTAAAAAATAAATTATAAACCAAAAAAGTCCCGCCAACTAAAACTAAGAGGGCAACAGCGATAATTAAAAGTTTTGTAGTGTTCATACCGGGCAGTAGAAATTAGGCTATTTCAAATTTTTATAAAAATTTGAAATAAAAATCTCCACCAATAATTATTTATATTATTCTTAAACGAGGAAAAATCTTTCTTTTCTCTATGGAATTGTGACAATGGCCAGGCCTAATTTTCACTGCCCGGCATAAGATTAACCGCAGATAACGCTGATTTTTTCCGCGGATAAGGCGGATTTAGACCACGGATACTGCGGATATTTAGCGGATTAACGCGGAGATTAAAGTTTATTTTAGCAAAGCTGAGCTCAGCTTTGAGATTTAATACCCTTTATTTTTTTAATTTGTTCCACCTGTATTCCATTGAGGTGGTTCAGGCTCGTTGCCAGCCGGTGCCCCAGCTGGCGGCGGCGCGGCGGCTGGCGGCGGCGCGGCAACGTTTCCCAAAGAAGGAACGGTTGGCGTCAAATCGGTCAGCGTTGGGTCAATGGTGGCTAAGATCAAATAGGAACAAAGCAGGAGAATAATTCCCATCAGCGCGCCCTTGATTAAATCTTTAGCTTTTTCGACGCTGGTCATGGAAGAAGCGCCAGCCACCATATATTGTATTCCGCCCCAGGCAATGGCGCCAACCGCCAAAAATCCGGCTAAAGACAAGCCAAAAATAAAAAGAATTCGGACATAGGCGCCGGGGTCAGAGAAGGTTTTGGTTGTGCCCATGCCGGGCAGACTAATCTCAACCTCCCAGGCAGCCGCTTGGGAAATAGCCGTTGAAAAAAACCAGAATAGCCCGATAAAAAGAAGGAGAAAAAGAAAAAGTTTTTTGGAACGCGGAGCTGTTTTCATGATGTTTTAATTATACACAGTTAGCTTTATTTTATCTCAATAATTAAATTAACCGTGAATTGCTGAAGCCGGTCAAGCTTGTTTTTAACGGCTAAGGACAGGTCTTTAAAGACCGATTGGGACAGGTTGGCGGTGGGAATTTTTATTATCAGCTGGTCGGGATTTTTTTCGTCTGACGCCGCGGGTTTTTGCTTGTCCACCGTCCAATTAAAAGTCAGGTCAGACGGTTTTTGGGCGTGGAAAAAGAAAGGCAGGGCGATTAAGTTTAAATTTTTACCGACGCCGGCTATCATGGAATCAGCCAGAGCGTAGCCGCTATCAGCGGATTTAAGCAAAACCTGGGGGCTGGCGATTTTAATGGTTATTGATCCTCGCCAGACAGTATTTTCTTGGCTGTCTAAAATTTGGGAAGTAACTTTATAGCTGTCGCCGCCCCATTTGGTAACGCGGAGCAACAGAGAAGACTTGCCTTGGCCCCGCGTTGAATAAACCAGCTCATCGTCCACCAGCCAGCGGTAATAGAGGAAATCAGGATTGCTGGGTAGCATTTTAGTTGGAATAACATTAATTTTTATCAGGCTGCCCCGCGAAGGCAGGGCTTTTCCTTCGTAGCCCAGCGGCACGTAAGAATCACTGGACCAGGTTAGCAGAAAATCATTATCAGCGGCGCGAGTAGAAGATGTCAGCGGCGCAAAATAAACCCCGGCGCCGATTAGGGCGATTAGCAGTAAAAAATTAACTGGGATGATTTTTTTTAATAGATTAAGCATTTTTTAATAATTTTTCGCGAGGAGATTGGGATTTATTCCCTCTCTTAAGATAAGAGAGGGCGAGCCCTTCCGTAGCTTTAGCGAAGGGGGGTTAGGGTGAGTTATGAATACAAAATTATAATTGTTCTAATATAATCGGTTCGCTCGGTCAAAATGAAAATAAATTTTCATTTTTCCCTCGTTGCCAATTATAACTCCTCCCAACCTCCTCTTAAATTAAGAGGAGGAGAAGTCTGTGTTGAAGCTCCACCTTATTTATATTTGCTGGTTTTTTAACATTTTATTGATGGCCATTGAGCCCAGGCGCGTATTGGCCGCGTCCGCAATTTTAGCCGCTGTTTTCTTTTTAATGTAAGCATATACCACAATGCCGATGTTGCTTGGTAAAATTCCCAGAGAAACAACATCCATGATTTTAGCCACAATAAAAGTTAAGACCGGGTCGGTTTTGGGCGCATATCCTTTTTGCCACCAGCCGAAAATTAAGCCGGCTAAGGTTTCGGTGAATAAATTGATGACGGGAATCATACCGATTAAATCAAATAAAGCGGCTAGGCACAACATGCCCCAAGGAAACGACGCTGGTTCTGACGGCGCGATTGGGCGTTCGGTAGTTTTTTTATCGGAATTGGATTGTTTGTCTGTTTCGGGCATGGAATATGGATAAGTGATAAGTGTTCAGTGAAAAGTGATAAGTAGAAATGCAAGTTTACCCCGTTAGAAGTTTAACCGACATTAATTTAATAATAAAGTCCTTTTGGCGAATCGTCTGCGGCTTGCCCGGATACTATTAAGAAGCTTGTGTTAAAACTTTTGACGGGGTTTTCGCTATTGGCGTTTTTTAGCGTGTATTTTATTTGCGTAAAGTAGCGTTCTTATTGTTCCGCCAATTCTTCCTTGGCTTTGGCGATTTCCAATAATTGGCGCGGGTCAGAGGTGATGATTTGGTCTTCGGTGTAGGAAGCCACCACTTTAATGGCGGCGTGTTGCAAGCCAGCAAAAAAGATGCCTTCGCCAATGCTGCATTCCAGCAACAGATATTTTTCTTGGTCAGTGAGGTTAAAAGTTTTTTGAATTACGTCCATGGTGGCTGGAGATTGGCGCAGGAGGATTTGCATGGAGGAATTGGTCACAATCGGTTTGCCATAGGGCGAGCTCATAAAATCGGCGACATCCTGCGTAATCGTCGTCAGTCCCAGATAATATTTACGGCAGCGTTTGGCAATACCAAACAAGAAAGAGGCCGCGTCATCGTGTTTCATCATCACCCAAGCTTCATCAACCACCAGCAGGCGGCGCTTGAGCTCGGAGCGGATGATGTTCCAGATATAATGCAAGACGACATACATGGCGATTGGCCGCAGCTCCTCTTCCATGTCCCGGATTGAGAAACAGACTATCTTATTTTTAAGTTCAACATTAGTTTGTTGGTTAAAGAGGCCCGAGTATGATCCAGTGGTAAATCTTTCCAGGCGAGCGGCCAAAGAAGAAGCCCCTTGCATATTTTTCAAAATAGAATGGAGGTCGGAAAGCAGGGGCGGGGTTATTTTGGAAAAATCAGATTGAGCGGTGATGTCGCGCGAAGCGTAGGTTTCGCTGATGGCACGGTCAATAATAGAGTCTTCTTCCGGGGAAAGCCCGCCCAGCATAATGCGCAAGAGCCCGACCAAGTTGATGACGGTTGAGCGCAAAACATCGCCCGGCTGCTCTCCTTTTGGCGGCACGGGCAGGTCAAAGGGATTTAAGTGGTTGGGCGAGGTTAAGGAAATTTTTACGAAAGAGCCGCCGACCGTTTCGGTTAAGTACTGATATTCGTTTTCCGGATCAATAATAATTACTTCCGTCCCCATCATCAGCGAACGCAGGATTTCCAGTTTTATCGTGTAGCTTTTGCCCGAGCCGGATTTGGCAAAGACCACGGAGTTGGCGTTTTCCAGCGAGAAGCGGTCAAAAATAATCAAAGAGTTATTGTGCCGGTTGACGCCATAAAGCACGCCTTTATTATCCGATAAATTAACCGAAACAAAGGGGAAAGAACTGGACAGGGGCCCCGTGTTCATTGAAGTATGGATTTGCAGTTCATCTTTAAACAAAGGCAGAGTGGAATTAAATCCTTGTTCTTGCTGGAAAGCAGCGGGCTTGATATAAACCATGCGACTCTCTAGGATCGAGCGGACTTCATTTTCCAAGTCGTCCAGCTCTTTGGCATTATCGCCAAAAAGGGTCAGATACAAGCCGAATTTAAAAAATTTTTCATTGCCCTGAAGCAAACTGTCTCGGAGCGCCTCAATGTCGTTTAACGCCGTTTCCAGCATGGGGTCGCGCACCAGCCCTTTTTCCTGGCGCTCGTTGAGCTGAGACTGGACTTGAACCACTTTTTTTTTCAGCTGGTTCATTATCCAGGGCGTTTCAATCGGGTGCACGAACATTGAAATATTAAGTTCTTTATCCATGGACATAATTGGCGACAACCAATTGGTGGTCAGGTATCTTGGGTAGGTAAAAACAAACAGGGTTCGGCCGAGTTTCCCGCCAATTTCCAGAGAATCGGAATTAATTTTAATTCCAGCCGGCGAAATCAAATCTTTAAGCGAGGAATTGTCGGTCTCGGGCGCGCCGGCAACTTGCGCTCCGGGGTCAGCCGGTGGATTATTGGCGGGAACGATTTTTTTGAAAAAATCAAACATATTATTACAAGTTAACGAATCTGCGAATAATGCGAATCAACAAATATGCAAATAAATTCGTAAATTCGCGAATTCGCAGATTCGCATAGATTTGTAGATTCGTCAGTCATTCCTTTGTTGGTGCCGTGGGCACGGTTTTGGTTCCCATATTATAAAGCCGATAAAAAAGCTGGATTATTTCCTCCGTGTTTAACGGGGCCGATTTTATGCCCAGGCCCGCTAACCCCGCCGCCACGTATTCCAGTCGTTGCCAGAGCTGGGTCTTTAATTCGTCAAAGTTTTTAGTTTTTTGATTGTCTTTTTTCTGGAACAGCCCCAGTTTTTCTATCACATTTCCTTCTTTGCTTTCAACGCGCGCCAGCGGCACGACGACGAAAAATGACTGGTCCATAATATTGCCGACTTGCACGAGATTTTTTATAAAATCAAGATATTCGGAAATTTGGATTCGCAGCAGTTCGTTGGCCTGTTCTTTCTTTTTTTGTTCAATGGAAGCCAAGTACTCGTCAATGCTCAAGTGTCGCGAATTCATTAAGATCTGGATCGGGAAATCAAGTGAATTTAAAAAACTTTGGTATTTTAAAATTAAAGAATCTTGTTCGTCGATTGATTTTAAGGAAAAGTTGATTGAAGAGGCCATTAAAACGCCGCGCAAATCGCCGCCTTTCAAGACAATAACGCCTTCTTTGATTTCTTCAATGATGATTTTTTGTTGGGTTGGAGCGGGCATGTTTTTAGAGGCAACTTTACGCAAGGCATAAACGCAAATTTACGCCAAGCACCAATTTATTTTTGCGTTTTTTTGCGCGTATTTCATTTAGCGTAAATTAGCGTTTTTTCCAGATATAAAACCGCGGATTTATCCAATATTTAAACCAGGCGGAGAAAACTTTAGTCAATGGCCGGCCGTTGATTTTAATGAGAATCGCGGCGGCCAAAACCAAGGCCAGCGGCACGCCGATTAAGAGCACAAACCACAGTTCAAACAGCCACCATAAAAAAACAATGACAAGCCCGCCGCCAATCAGCAGAAAAAATTGTTTGAGCGTTAGCGGCCCGATGATAGTGTCTTCGATGTCAATAAATTGGGGAACGTTAAATCGCATGATTGTAGAAGCAACTTTACGCAAGGCCTAAACGCTATAACGCTACTTTACGCAAAGGCATAAGCGCTAATTTACGCAAATCAATCAATGATTTGTGTTTTAGCGTTATTTCGCGTGTATTCAGTTTGCGTGAACTTGCGGTTTAGCGTGTATTTTATTTGCGTCTATTTGCTTCTATTGCAAGTCTTTTAAATCAATAATATTGCCGGTTAGACGTGGCGTTGGTTTCGGTGGTGTTTGCTTCGTTGGCCCAGAGAGATCTTCTTGAGAAATTGGTTCGCGATATTGGCTGGCTGGTTGTGGCCGGGACGGCGTTGACGCGCTCGCGCTTGGTGGAGGGGAAGTAGTTCGGTCAAAGCGGGGCGTTTCGAAAACGGATAGCTTATCTAATAAAATGTTTTGGTCCGATTCGTTAATTGGTAAGGTCAAATCATCATCATAAGCCCTTAGGATCTCGGCGACCAGCGCGCGTTCTTTGGCCGGCAAAGCTTTGGCGTTGGGGCTGTTAAAAAGATAATCGCTTCTTTCCAAGGACGCGTGATGCCCCGCGCCTTTTATTTTAACATAATCCACGAGCCAATTCTTAATTGTTGGCCTAACCGGCTGGTCAAAGTCCGCTACTTTTATAGGACTGGTCGTTAAGTTTTGGTTTAGCGCGTTCTTGTTATCTTGAGCCAACTGGCGGAGGGTTTTTTGGGCAGACGGAATTGTCTTATTGGCTATAGCCGGTCGGGTGGCGTCTTTTTTTATTGTTGTTTCGGGGGTTTGAGTTAATCCAAAGATAATTATTTGTTTTTCTGGGTCGATTGCAATAGTAGAGTTTTCATCAGCGGATTGGAGAATCGCGGATAATTTTTGGCGTTCTGGCGGCGTCAGGTTTTTAGTGTTGGCGCTGTTAAAAAGATAGTCGCTTCTTTCAACGGAATCGTGTTTTTGCCCTCCTGCAGTTTGCTGATAATCTTGAAGCCAATTTTCAATTGAGGGCAAAACCAAAGTGGCAAAATCTCGGATTTTAATTGAGTCAAAAGTGATCGGCTGTTTTTTAAGTTGAGGATATTTAATTAAAGCTTCGGCGAGCGGTAAGTAAATCAAGTTTCTTTGGCCAAGGGACTCGGATTCAAAAACATTCTTGATTAATCGTTGCGTAATCTCTTGAGTTTGCTTTTGGTTCGTTCCCACCTTCTCAATCAAATGAGAGGTGAAATTGGTTAAGGGCAGTTCTTTAAAATAATAGCTTCTGATAGCGCTGGAAATATCAGCTATTTGCCAAAGCTGTAATTTAAAATCTTCGCCGATTTTTTTTATGATTTCTTCGGTTTGCGGCGACACGAGTTTATTTTTCTCACTTTCCGGCAGATTTAAGAATTTTTCTTGTATCGTTTGAATCTGGTCAATGGTTTCTTCGTCGGGATTTTTGGTGGCAAAAACAGCGTAGGGCGAATAATACCTTGTTTCCTTGAAATTTTTTATGGCCTGCAGCATCTCTTTGGTTGTCATAATAAGGTTAGACAATTAGTGGCGGGCTACCAGCCGGTAAAATTGTTTCTGCTAGTTTGTTGATAGCTGTTTTTTGGGCCGGACTGATTCTTTTTCTAAATTCTGTTCTCGCTTCGCGCGTCATGCCCACGTATGTCTGAATCGCGGCCGAAGCCACTTGTATTCCGTTTGGCGACGGCGGTGATCCCGGTGGCTGAGCCAAATCGCTTTCTATTTTTATCCAATCTTGATCGGCAAATTTTTCCGCGGACAATTTTCCGATGTCTTGCGTTATGGAGTCATTTTCAATCTGATTTTCTATTTGGCTGGGGGTCCAGCCGTGATTGGCAGCCTCAATTCTGTCGTATTCTTTTCGATAGTCTTTGTGGGTGGGTTTGGATTTCTCAATGGCGTTACTGATGGCGACGAGGTCAACTCGTTTCTGTCCAATCTTTACATTCAGCGCTTTTTGCGTTTTTTCGTTTTTGTTTTTGGAGCTAAAAGCGGTGTAGGTGGGCGCGTCAAGCACGTTTATATTAGCCAGCGCGTAAGTGGCGGCGGCGTCGCCCCCTTGGGCCAAGCTCGTCATTTCTTCCACTGATTTATTCTTTTCATACTCCCCGGCTCGGGTTCTCATATCTCTTTCCAAGGCGCTCTTTGAACCGAACCGAGTAGCCCATTCCGCTTGTCGTTTCGCTAAGGGAGCGGAAACATATTTGTTTTTTAGTTCGCCATAGCGCTCTTTTATCCCCCCGGTAAGACTAGTTATCCCGGTCATATCTTTTGTACCTTTTATTAGCGCTCCCTTTGCTTTTTTGCCCCAGGCCGTCACCGCGCCGGCGCCCTTAAGGCCGGCGGTTTGGGCGGTTTGCAGGCCGTAGAGCAAAATAATAATAATAACGATATATTGTAGGAGTAAGGAGATGCCATTATCCGGTGACAGGAAGCTGTTTAAAAATACGCTGCCGCTGATTTTTTTTTGGGCTGCAGTTTCGGGAGCGAAGGGCGTGTTGGCGGCCAGCACGGCCAAGTAAATGAAGAAAGCGTAAATTGGCGCGAAAAAAGTCCACTTAAAAAATTTATCCCACCAGTCGCTGACTATGCTTTTTAGTCCCGGGAGCGGCGTGATCATTCCCAGCCAGGCCAGGGGCGCGAAAATAAGCAGGACCCAAAGCGATACCAGCCGGATCAGCATAAAAATCGCACCGGCTGCCAACGCGAAAGTGGCGATTAAAATTATAATAATGCCCAACGCCAGCGAGCCAAAAATTGCCAGTAAGCTGGCAATGCCGCCGCCCAGCGCCGCCTGAATTGTCTTAGTATTGTCGAGCGCGCCGGTTGGCGTTTTAAAAAGCGCGGTAATATTTAGGCCGTTGACCAATTGGGCGGCGATGCCGTTTGGGCCGGCGGCTTTGTCAATGAAAAAACGAGTTAGAATTTGCGCAAAATCAATGATGACGCCCAAGAAGATTAGACTGAAATTAATGGTTAAGGCGACTAAAATTAATCTTGGCAGGATGGTTTTTATGGGGAACTTATTGGTTTGTAAAATTGTGTCAAAGGCCATGAGCAATAAAATCAAGGCAAAAATCATATTGCAAAGCCCGCGTGTTATGGCCCAGCCGCTGGTGACAATCGTTGCCTTGGTAAATCCGCCGGCAGATTTTTCTATGGCAAAGACCGCTTCCAAAAGAAACGCGGCCACAGCAACCAGTTTGCTGAATAACCATAAAATTCCATAGGCTATCCAAGCGAAGCCCTCTAGAACCCACGTGCCAATACCGGCTTGGGCATTGGGTGCCCCCAATACAAAAACCACACCCAAAATCAAAAAAACCGAAAGCAAACCGATAATGATTTTTTTATTTTTGGTTAGGGTTGGCATTAGAGATTTAAGTGGTAACAGTAAGCGACATAGACGGCTTAAACAAGGCGAGGGTGCGATTTTCTTTGACTGTCATTCCGGGCTTGACCCGCCCCGCAGCGGCGGGGTGGATTCCCGCTTTCGCGGGAATGACAAAATACTAGTTAATCAACAAGCGCTAAGATAGCCTTGTAATTCAATCTCTTTGCTTTGAGAGTCGCAAAGATCTTTATAGAGCGTGTTGCTTTGGGTGTACGCGCAAGTAGAGATAACACCCCTTGCGGTCATAACGTCAACGGCTTCTTGCGCCGTGGCACTGGTTTTTGCCGTGGTTTGACTGGCAAAATCGTCAAAGTCAGTGCTGGAAGTAGCCAGCAATGCTTGGTTGGAAGCAATGGCTTTGGCTTGGGCGGCTTTAAAGATGGCTTCGGCATCCAGCACAACTTGCGCTTTGGGGTTGCTGATATTGGCCTCGTAAACCCTAATATAAGCATCGGCGGCAGCTTTATAGGCTAAGGTGTCAATATTGGCTGTGGTAACTTGGGAGATTTTAGTTTGAATAGCAATAATATCGCTGTTGAGCGAAGCGATTTTCGTGTTCAGAGCGGAGATTTCATTTTGGGTGGCGCTGATGGAAGAGGCGATATTAGGGGGATTTGAGCATCCTCTTTGCTGGAGTTGTTGGTAGAGGCTCAAGACATTATTTTTAGAATTTTTAATATTGTTTAAAACACCTAAACTAACCTGGCTTTCCGCCAGTAATTTTTTAAGATTTTCTTTATATAGATCTTGTTGTCCGATTATAGTTTGGGCGCTGGCGCTGCCGGTTAGGGCGTCGGCGTAGGAGGAAATGTTAGCAGAAACAGTGGCGGGCGTGCTGATGCCTGCTCCTGTTTGGCCGGCGCTGGTGCCGTCAGGGGAAGACTTCATTAAAGCTATGCCTTCTCTAATGGCGCGGTTAATCACCGCGTCAATAATGGCGCCGGCAAATTCGGAAAATTCTTTGGCTTGGATAAGGTTTTCTATATCTATGCCCAGCGCTTGCTGGAGAGAGTCGCCCACAACCCGGCCGGGAGTCCGGGTTGTCCATTCAAAACAAGTGCAAGAGGTGCCGTCGCCCTGATCAAGCTGATCTTTGGTCCAGCCTAAAGAGGCGCCGGAGTAAGTTTCCACTTGACCGGGCTGGCCGGTGGTCTGATTATTGCATTGTCTTTTGACGCAAACTTTATCGCCCAAATATCCGGCCGCGGAGGCAGCGTCATTTTTAGCCGCTTCTTGGGCCGCGGCCATCACATCATATTTTTTATCCAAGGCTAGCAAGTCCGCGCCGAAAATATTGTTGTTGGGCTCGGAAACCGCGAGCCACGCTTCCCAGCCGCCGTTGGAAAAATCACTAAAAAAGTCGTCAATGTTATCAGTAATGTCAGAGAGAGAGCAGGTAACCGATTCGTCAAAAGTTTGCGGCTTCGCTAGGGCAATTTGGAGCTTTAGATCGAAAGCCTCGCATAAAAATCCCGCGCCCAAATACTGGGTGACAAAGTTGCCCCCGGCTTTATCCGCCGCGGTCCGCAAAAAACTCTGCCAGTCGGTGACAAATCTTGGCTCTCCTCCGCCCTGGATCCAGGCGACAATATCATTGACTAACATATGAAGCAGTTGGAGACGGAGATAGTCCCAGGCGGCTTTGAGCACCTTCTTTAAGATGGCTTGTTGTTTTTCCCAAAGTTTGACAGCGGCTATGATGGCTGTTTTCGCTTTATCATAAGCCTGATAGATTCCGTCCCACACATTTTTTAATATAAGCTGAACATTTGTCAAGGGAGCAACAACAGCCCATTGGGCTTGAGCTTGTTGATAAGGAATTAAAATACCGCCGATAATTAAATTAGCCAGCATCACGAAAAAAATCACGCCGGCTAAATTTCTTTGCAGGTGATTGTTATTGATAATTGAAGCGTCAAGATTAATCATAGATCTGGTATTAGGCAAGCTCTATCTGCCATTCCCGTCCCGTATCTGTCATTCCCGCCCCGTATCAAGTACGGGGTAAACTCCAGCGGGAATCCAGGATTTTCTCCTCCCTTTCTGTAAAGGGAGGTTGGGGGGTTTAATTTCAGGGTCTGGATCCCGGCTCAAGGCCAAGCTTAGCTTGGCTCAAGGCCGGGATGACAACAAGGGGGATAGAAAATTTTTACGGATGGGATTCAATGACTTCGGCTAATTTTTGAAGCCAATTGACAAGTTCCAAAGAGATAACTTCGTATTTTTGCAGGGCCAGATTCGCTTTTAAAGGGTCGGCGTTAAATTCTATAATCGCTTGGTAAATTTTGATTAAGCCGGAAAGCATATTCAGCTGTTCTTTGTGCAAAGAGAGCAAATCAGTTGGAACCGGCTCTTGGATATTTTTCAGGTTTTGATAAGCAGTTTGATAGTTGGTTAAAACGAGAGCTACTTCGGAGAAATCATTATTTTGCAGGGCTGTTAAAAACAAAGAAGCTTCGCTTTCTTGGCTGACGGCTTGGTCTGGCGACGAAACCAGGGCAGCCGCCACTTCTCCGGCGTAGCGCTGGATAGCGGCCTTGCTATTATCGGTGGTGGTTTCTATTTGACTATCATCAATGGGCTCGGGCGCGAACAGCTGTTCGCCGGCTGACATAATTTGCTGGACTGATTGTTGCAACCCCGGATACTTTTCCAGTTCCGCGGCGGACAGAATTTGACCCTGTTTATTAAAAGAGTCAATTTTGCCGCTGCCAATTTGCTGGGCGAGCATTGAACTTAAAGCTTTGGTCAGGTTGGCCGGCAGGGGCCGCGGGCCTTTGGGCGTGGTTCCGGGCAATTCATCCCCCGGCGCTTTTTTGGTCGGGTCATATCCGGAAGCCGCTTCTTCCCCGTCCAAATACCCGTCGCCATCCGTGTCTTGCTTGCACGGGTCGGATAAATAAATTTGAATTTCTTGCCAGTCTTTTAAGCCGTCGTTATCGGCGTCTTTGTTTGAGTCGCTGGTATCGGGATTGCAGGCAACGATATCAATTGCCTTGCCCTTTAAAATATCATCAAGCTGGCCGGCGGCCACCCGGCCGCTTTTTAAGACCAGGTAGCCGCCCAAAAATACGCCCGCCAGCAATATCAAAATCGCCACGAGCAAACTTAATTTTCGCGAGTGATTTTTTGTGCTTATCATTTGAATAAATTATAGCTCATTTTTGCCTTGTCAACAACCAAAAAATGGCTGATTTTATCCACATATTGAGAGAACTTTTTAAAGCTTGTTTTTTCAGCCGGCTTTTGCTACGATTTGGCTATAAATTAAACTCGCGCATGTCTTTAAAAGATCAAGTAGCCAAATTAATAGAGAAAGAAATCAACTTGCCGTTTGCCGTTTTGAGCATTTTGGCGGTTATCTTAATCAGGGCTTGCCTGGAACTTTTTTCCAGCCCCTGGTATTTAGGAGATATTTTTTCGGCTTTTTTCATTTTTTTAAATTTTCCATTGTATTTTTGTTCGGTTATTTTTTCCTTGGTTTTGATAACTTATTATTTTACCGGCCTGGAATTTAAAAAAGTTTTTAATTTGGGGGTTTTATTCTCTTCGGTTATCTTGCTGCCGCCAATTATTGACTTAATCGTTAGCGGAGGGCGAGGCCTTGGTATGGCTTACTTATTTTTTGACAGTTTTTCAGAAATGCTGCCCAGTCTCCTCTCTTTTTTTGGAAAATTTATTGAACCGGGAATTACTTTGGGAATTAGAATTGAGGTGGTGCTGGTTTTAGCGGGTATTGCTTATTTAACCTATCTTAAAAGTAAGAGTTTTAAAAAAACGATTTTTGCTCTGGTGGTCAGCTACTTAGTTCTTTTTTTTCTTTTTTCCTTTCCTAGCATTTTCGCTATTTTATTCGGGAACATAGATTATTATCGTGTCGCTAATCAGCCAGCCGGCTCGGCTGCTTATCAAAGCCTGAGTGATCTGCTTTCTAATAGTTTGGCTAACGGGGTCCATAATTTACAGGGCTTGCCAACAGACAAGACATTATTATTTAATCAGCAGCTTTATATTTTAATTAATCGCTTGTTGTGGCTAATTGTTTTGGCTCAAAGTGTTTGGCTGTTTTATCTGGGCGCCCCGAAAGTTTTTAAGGCTTGGCTGAAAAATTTGCGCTGGGAAAGAGTTTTTTATTATTGGGCGATAAGCATTCTGGGTCTTTTTATTAGTTTTCAATGGATGTCAATTGATTATTCTTTCAACCCGGTAGATATTTTAGGATTGATAGTTTTTTTTATTTTGGTGGCGTTGAGCTTTTGGCTAGCAGTGGGCATTAATGATCTATATGACATTGAAACCGATAGTATTAGTAGTCCGAATAGACCCTTAGCCATCGGAACGATCACAGTCGGACAGCAAAATTTGATTAATTTATTTTTAGGTTTGTTTATTTTAATGGGGTTGGCCACAATAAATTACGCGGTTTTAGTTTTGCTGTTGGTTTTTCAGGCGGTTTATTTTATCTATTCTGTCCCGCCTCTGCGTCTTAAAAGAATTTTTGGGTTGTCTTCTTTATTGGTCGGATTTAACGCTCTGTTGGTAATGATGGCTGGTTTTTATTTTATCGCCCCGATCCAGAAAATTTCTTTTTTCCCGAAACATGTTTTAGCGATGGCCTTATTTAGCTTTACTTTGGTGGCGGGCATCAAGGACATTAAAGATTACGAGGGCGATAAGACCAACGAAATAATGACCATCCCGGTGGTTTTTGGTTTAAAATGGGGCAAAAGAATTCTTGGCGCTTTGGCGGTTTTAGCCTTGTTAGCGGTGGCTTGGTTGACAAGCCTAAAAAGCATAGCCATTACTTCTTTGATTTTCTCTCCGATTTTATTTGTTCTTATTAATCGGGAGGATTATGAAGAGCGGCCGATTTTTAGCGCTTTTTTTATCTACGCGGCAATTTGCGTTATTTCTCTTATTCTAAAATCATGAAGGCTTTTTTGTCGGTGATAAAGAATAATTGTTTTTTCGTTGCTGCCTTATTAATTGGCGCTTTTTCTTATTATTTCTATATGTTTTCTTCGGACAGCGATAAGCTTTGCGTTAACAGTAAGTGTTTTTTTATTGAGCTGGCGGTTAATGAATCTCAGTGGAAGCAAGGGTTAATGGGCAGGAGTTTTTTGCCGGCTAATAAGGGGATGCTTTTTATTTTTGACCAAGAAAAAGATTATGCTATGTGGATGAAAAATATGAAAATTCCGCTGGATATAATTTTTATGGATAAAAATTTAAACATAGTTTCAATCGTTGAAAATTTTCAGCCTTGCTTGAAAAATTATTGCCCAAGCGTAAGCGCGGGTAAAGAGACAATGTATGTTTTGGAAATAGGGGCGGGGTTGGCGGAAGAAGAAGGGATTGTTGTTGGGCAAAAAGCAGAATTGACAATCAGCTCAGGAAAATAAACTAACTAAAAATCTCCGCCTAAGCGAAGATTTTTAGTTGAAGAACAAATCAGTTATTTTTATCCAGTCTGCTACACTTAAGGTTTCGGCGCGCTGATTGGGTTTTAGGCCGGCGGCTCGTAAAGTTTCGTTAATTTTATCGCGCGGAATTTTAAGGCCGGCGCTTAAATTATTCAGCAACTGTTTGCGGGGGTGGAAAAAGCCGGCGTGGAGGACGCGAAAGAAACGCTCATTATTTATTTTGTCATTCTGAGCCCCCGCATCAGAGTGCGGGATAAACTCCGGCGAAGAATCTATTAAAGATCCTTCACTCCGTTCAGGATGACTAATGGAATGTGGGGTGATCTGGATTATCGCCGAATCAACCTTGGGTTTGGGCCAGAAAGAGTTTTTGGAGACAGAAGCGATAATTTTTGGCTGGGCGTAAAATTGCACAGATGCGGATAGCAGGGACATTTTGGGTGGTTTAGCGCAAATGCGCTGGGCCACTTCTTTTTGAATCATTAAGATAATGTCTTGCGGCGGATTGTTTGATTCCAATAATAAACGGATTAAGTGCGAAGTAAGGTAATATGGGATGTTGGCCACGACCTTATATTTTATCAAAAAAAACGATTTGTCATCCCGGGTTTGACCCGGGATCCAGGCCCTGGATTCCTGCTTTCGCAGGAATGACAAGATATCGTCCTCAATGATTTCTACGTTTTTGCTGTTTGTAAATTTTATTTTTAGCTGTGCGGTCAGCGCTGGGTCTTTTTCCACGGCCACCACACGGCCGGCTGATTGCGCCAAGGCTTGGGTCAAAATCCCCTCCCCCGGCCCGACTTCCAGGACCGTATCGCTTTTTGTTAAATTCGCCGTAGCGATAATTTTTTTTAAAACATTTTTATCACGCAGCCAATTCTGGCCCAATAATTTATTGGGGCGGATATCGTCATTTTTTGATGTTTGGCTGGAGATTTTTTTATAAGACATGAGGGTGGCTAATGTAAAATGTAAATCTCAAAATGCAAAATGACAATTTAAAATTTAAAATCATCAGAAATTTGCTAAAGCAAATTTCTGATACCTAAATTTTCCATTTTGATTTTTCCATTTTAAATTTTTTAAAACGGCATCTCTATTCCTTCCCCGTCCGTTTCATTATTATCAAAGTTTATGAATTCAACTAAGTGCGGCGGGAGGTCGTTTAAAAAACGTGAGGGCGGATTAACCGTGGTTGAGCCGAATAAATTTCGCAAGCGCGCGGCAATCAAATATAATTTTTCTTTGGCGCGCGTGATGCCAACGTAGCAAAGCCGCCGCTCTTCCTCCATTTGTGAGAAATCAATCAGGCTGCGCGAGTGCGGAAAAATGCCGTCTTCCAGACCGGCCATAAACACGACAGGCCATTCCAGACCCTTGGCGCAATGAAGGGTCATCAGGTTCACCAGGTCTTTATGAGTTTCCACTTCGTCGTGGTTGGACATCAGCGCGGCTTCTTCAAGGAAGGCCTGGAGGCCGTTGGGCGGATTTTTGTTTAGGTTTAACCTAAACAAGTCATCGGGATCGCTGAAGTCTGACTTCAGGAGGGCATCATACTTTTTTGTCACGGTGAATAACTCTTTTAAATTTTCCCAGCGCTCGCGCCCCTCTTCTGTCCGGTCATTGATGTAATCCTCATACTTGGTTTTATCAATAACTAATTTTAGCAGTTGGCTTAAAGGTGAGATTTTGGCGGCCGCGCGGAGTTCCTCCATAAGTTTGGAAAAATTATCCCACGCCCGGCGGCGCTGGGGAGTCATTTTTTGAAGAGGTATCGTATTTTGATTTTCATCACCCCTCCCCCTCTTTTTCTCCCCAAAGCTGAGCTTAGCTCTGGCCTCCCCTTGGGAGAGGGAGATGGTGGGGGTGGGTTTGTCTGTCGCTGGCGAAGAAAAAGTTTTCGCGTCAAACAAGCTTATCAGTTCTTGGCAATTAACGTCTTTGCCAAAGCCGCGCGCTGGGACATTAATAATGCGTTCCATGGCCACAACGTCCCTTGGATTTTGGATTAAGCGCAGATACGCGAGCATATCTTTGATTTCCCGCCGGTCGTAGAATTTCAAGGTACCCACAACTTTATAAGGCAGGCCGGTTTTTAAAAAGGCTTCTTCCAGAGCGCGCGATTGGGCGTTAGTGCGGTAAAGCACGGAAAAATCGCTTAATTTTAATTTAGGGTTGGTTTTTTGGTGGCGCGTGATTTCTTGAATAATATAGTGCCCTTCTTCCCGCTCGTCCTGGGCACCAAAGACGGTGATGCGGTGGCCTTGAGGATTAGCCGTCCAGAGTTCTTTTTCTTTGCGATTTTTATTTTTAATGATAACCTGATGCGCGGCGTTTAGAATATTTTGCGTTGAGCGGTAATTTTGTTCAAGCAGGATCACCTTGGCGTCCGGATAATCTTTTTCAAAATTTAGGATATTGCGGAAGTCCGCGCCGCGCCAGCCGTAAATACTTTGATCCAGATCTCCTATAAAGCATAAATTCTTATATTTTTGAGCTAATTGCTTTGTCAGAATATATTGAGAGTGATTGGTATCTTGGCAATTGTGGACTAAAATTCCGTTCGCATAAAAATTGTGGTTATCGGCCGTAGTAATGTCGTAGACAAATTTATCGCTAATTTTTATTTCCTGTATATCGATAACATCAACTGGCGTCGGGCAGTCATCAAGAAATTTTTCAATAGCAACTTTTGTTTTTTGGGGCGACTGGAGCACTTTTTTCGCGTCCAAATACAAACAATCAAAACCTATTTGTTTGTAAAGTTTTTTTAACTTTTGAGCTTCTTTTTTTGTGTGCCAATATTCAAAGTCCCCCACTTCAATAATTTTTCTTTTTAAGGCAGACATAAAATCAGGACATTTGTGCTTTCCGTTTTTCAGAGTGACCCAGCGATCTCCCTTTCCGCTATAAATTAGACCGGAAATTTTGAAATTAATGATAATTTTTTCAGGGGCGGTTGGGAGTTTATCATAACTAAATACAGGCAGATTGATAAATCTTTTTAATTTTTTGTCTCTTTCCTCCGGCGATAATTTAGCCCAGTATAAGCTTCGACTTTTCCCTGCCTTGGAACGAATTTTCTCGTTAGACATTGGGTTATTTGTATTCATATTTTGTCGTAGAGTTCTCAATCCTGCGAGAGAAAGTTTATATTTTCGTTTATAATTTGGGTTGGTATGTTTGTTAAGGTGAATTGTATATTGGAATTTTGTTTTATATATCGCCTTGCATTGAGGGCAAATAATTTTTTGAAAAGCCTTATGCCGGGCTTCGTGCATTTTGTGGGTGCGGTATACTTTTTGACATTCATCGCAGACTTTTAGATTGAAGCGTGTAAATGATGATTCCCATTGAAGTTCATCGCCTATTTTTAACATTTTGGCAGGGATGAATTTATCGTTAGCGTATACCCTGTGGTTAGAAGTGCAGACGAGATTTCGAATCGTTAGTTTTTTATATTTAGTTTTATAGCGATTTCTTTTGTGGCATCTTTTGGCTACGGTAATTTTAAGAATTTTTCTATTCCCGACTGGAGTTTTTTTCCAGCCAATAATTGTTTTTGCCTCTTGTTTTTTAGTCGCCGGGTTAAAAGTAAGCACAGAAACAGATTTTTTATTTTCGACTATTTCGCCGATGGCTTTTGACGCGCCGTCAGCCAAAAGGACCGGAGCATCATAAGGCAAACATTCGTCCACCATAATATAGCGGAATTTTTCCTGGTATTTAGCCAAAACTTCCGGCTGTTCTTGCCAGAGTTTAACCATCAGCATTATTAGATCGTCAAAGTCCATAGCGTTGGCTTGCTGTAGCCGTTCTTGATAAACCGTGTAAATTTTGGCGACGGTCTCCGGCCAAAAATCAAACGCTTCGTTGGCAAAAGTGGAGGTGTCTTGGAGTTCGTTTTTGGCTTGCGAGATAGTGGCGGCCACGGCCGCGGGATTAAATCGGTCTTCGGAAATATTTAAATCTTTCATTGATTGCTTGACCATGGTTTGACTGTCTTTGGCGTCAAAAATAACGAAGTCGTTTTGATAGCCAAGTTTTTTGGCTTCGCTCCGCAGCCACTTGGCGCAGACCGCGTGGAATGTGCCAATAGTCGGCAGCTTAAAATCGCGCTTAGCCTGCAAAGAAATTAATTTGGCGATGCGCTCTCGCATTTCGTTGGCCGCTTTATTGGTGAAAGTCACCGCCAAAATTTGCTCGGGCCCAATGCCCTGCTCAATTAAATAAGCCACGCGGTGTGTTAACACGCGTGTTTTGCCCGAGCCCGGTCCGGCGATAATTAGCACGGGTCCGTCAATTTGCGAGACCGCTTCAATTTGTTTTTGGTTGAGGCCTTTGAAAATCATGAATTACGAATAATTAACGATGAATTACTGATTAAGTATAGCATAAATTATTTTGGCGTCATTTTTTACTGATTAAATTGTAGTCGTAAGAGTCTAAATAGTTCAAGTAAAATAAAGATATTGTGTTCTCTGCTTGTCGCCCCGCACTTGCTTGCCTGCCGAAGCTTTAGGGCGGAGAGATGCGGGACCCAGACAAGACTTAATTATCCTGGATTCCCGCTGGAGTTTATCCCGTACTTGATACGGGGCGGGAATGACAAAAAGAGGCGGCGGCGCAGTGAGGTTTGAGTCGTAGTTTTGTCATCCCGGGCCCGCCTGCTAACGCCTGAGCGTAGCGATGGCGGGCAGGCTTGACCCGGGATCCAGGCCCTGGATTCCCGCTTTCCCTCCTTCGCCAGAGGCTTCGGACGGGCGCGGCGCGGGAATGACAAATAGAAATTACTCAATGCCAGCTCAATAATACAGTATTAAGTTTGATGATAATTTTCCGCATTTAGTCATCTAATAATCTAACCCAAACCCCTCCGGTTGAGACATTTAATTTCTTACTTTGCCACTGTCTAATTTTCTTAATTTTTTGATCAATTTGACGTTTTAACTCCGCCGGATTCAAAGATAAATATATGGCTTGCAATTCTCGCTTTTTGGCTTCGGATATTTGCGGACAATCCAGCAATCTCCGGTAAGGGGTCTTGGCTGTATCGTACTTTTTCCGGCAGATGGAATTGTTG
>JAHKAK010000016.1 GCA_018826025.1 Patescibacteria group bacterium | reverse complement strand
TTCGCCCAAAATTCCTTATGATTTGGTCGCCGAGCGAAGCGAGGCGAATCTTGAAAACTTGCAATTTCCTGTTTGGTGGACTTGGCGAGAATCGAACTCGCGTCTCCGCAATGCGAATGCGGCGTATTACCACTATACTACAAGCCCCTCTCGACATCCGATGTCCAAAATATTGGACATTTTGCATTCCGGACATCGGATGTCAAAATATTGATTTTAATCTGGCGTCTTGCGATGTCCCCGCCTACGCCCGGAAGCTTCGGCGGGCAAACAAAATTCAAAATACTTCCATATCGGGACATCGTAAGTCAAGATTGACCAAACTCCTTCTTTATTGTCTCCGCCTCCTGCGCCAACCACTTATTCTCACTGCTTTCGTATTCCCCGCTATGGGCGGTAACGCCTTCATAAGATGCTTTCTTCTGGTCCAAGTGCAAGCTTATTTGCACATTTCCTTTCTCGTCCTGCTTGGCATAAACATGAAAACGCGGGTAATCCCCATTGCTCACCCGCTTAACAAAAGACAACTCGCCGGTGCGGTCATCTTTTCTCAAAAAAGCATAACCTGAACGCCGTAAAACATTCAAGGGAGAATCATTTGGTTGTTCAATATTTAATCTCATAAACTGGCACCGTTAAATAATCTTACTCTTTTGTCGTTCTGAGCCCGAAAGGCGAAGAATCTATTATTTGTGAATTTCTAATTCCTAATTAACCTAATTTCTAATCAAATCCCAATTTCTAAAATTAGGCATTGGGTATTGATTAGAGTAATTAGAAATTAGAGCAATTAGAAATTTAAATTACGCCACCCGCCCGCTTTCAATATGCCAGCCGCCCTCGGGACACTCTTTGGCAAGCTCCACTTTCACGATTATTGTTTCCAGGCGCCCGCCGATTGCGTGGCCAATAACAATTTTTTTATTTATTTGGTGCTGACCGCAAGCGCAATGCTTGATTTTATAGCCCAAACCCTTGTGCTGGCCGCCGCAATGATGCCATTCATGCTCTCCTCTTTTTATCCTACCCTTGGGCAAATCCCCCTGATGATGGCCGTGATGGAACAGACCTAATAAATTTTTTTGTTTTTCGGATAATTTTTTCATAAATTGCTTTGTCGGGGCACTGGGAATTTCACCCTGTTAAATAAAAATCTACGATTTTTATTTAACAGGGTGAACCCAGTCTACATCCTCCTTCACCCCGTTAGATTTTCTGGTCGGGCTGCAGGGATTTGAACCCTGACTAAATCCTCCCGAAGGACTCGTGCTACCATTACACTACAGCCCGTTATTTTTTTAACTCACCCCAACCCTCTCTTTGGAAAAGAGAGGGCATTCCTCCTCTTTTTTAAAGAGGAGGTTAGGAGGAGTTAAACTTATATTCGTGTATACTATCTCCAATTTATTTTTTATTCGCGCATTCGCCTTAATTCACATTATTAGCGATTACTATCTAATTTCATCATATTTCCGCTAAAAAATCAAATTAAATAAAACTCCCTCCTTTTTAAAGGAGGGGCGGGGTGGATTTAAAATCTCACGACTTCGCAAGTCGTAAGATAAGATTAAATCTCAACCTTAATCGGACAATGGTCCGAGCCAGCAACCGCCGTTAAAATCTCCGCGCGCTTTAATTTGGGCGCCAGATTCTTGGAAACAAAAGCATAATCTATGCGCCAGCCAAGGTCTCGGGCGCGGGCATTGGCAAAATACGGCCACCAAGTATATTTCTTATCGCTGGGATGAAGTTGCCGGAAAGTATCCGTAAATCCCATTTTAACTAACTTTTCAATTTGCAACCGTTCTTCTGGCGTAAACATAATATTATTTTGGTTTTCTTTTGGCCGAGCCAAATCAATTTCTTCGTGCGCGATGTTAAAGTCCCCTACCAGCACCACCCTCCTGTCATTCCCGCCCCGTATCGCAGTACGGGGTAAATTCCAACGGGAATCCAGGTTTTTCAAATATTTAAATAAATATTTATATACTTCGAGTTTATATCCTAAATTCTCTTTGCTTCGCCCGCCGTGAGGCAAATATAAATTGATTAAAATAAAATCAGAAAAGTCCAAGCACAACATCCGTCCCTCATTATCAAATTGCTCAAAACCAATTTTAGTTATTACTTTTAACGGCCGTTGTTTAGTAAAAACCACTGTTCCGCTATACCCCGGCCTGGCCGCCGGATTATAAAAAGCCAAATAACCCGCCGGATTTAACAACTCCGCCGGCACCTTATCCATTTGCGCCTTAATTTCCTGCAAACAAACTATGTCTGCCTTACTTTTCCGTAGCCACTCCAAAAAGCCCTTCTTATGTACCGCCCGCAAACCGTTAACATTCCAGGAAATGATTTTCATATTTTTTACACCACTATATTCACCAACCTCCCCTTCACAAAAATCACTTTCTTTGGTTCTTGGCCGTCCAGCCATTTTAATATCGTGACGTCTGACATCACGATATTTCTGGCTTCGTCTTCGGAAATATCCGCCGAGACGGTTAAAACAGCGCGGACGCGGCCATTGATTTGCACGGGCATTTGGATGGCCTCATCTTTCACCATCGCGGCGTTATATTTTGGCCATTCAGCTGTAAAAATACTTTTTTCATGACCTAACCCGGACCAAAGCTCCTCCGCCATAAACGGCGCAAAAGGAGCCAGTAAAATTAAAAAAGTTTCAGCCGCGCCGCGGGACATTTTGTTAAATCGCATAACGAAATTTATAAAAATCATCAGCTGGGAAATCGCAGTGTTGAAACGCAATGCTTCAATGTCTTCGGTCACTTTCTTAATGGTTTTGTGCAGCATCTGCGGCATACCTTCGGGCACGTCTTTACACTCACCGCCACAATCTATCAATTCCGTTTTTTGGTATAAATTCCAAATCCGATTAACAAACCGGCTCATGCCGGCAATGCCCGAGTCCCGCCAATCACCGCCCACGCGCACATCGCCCAAAAACATCAAATACAGCCGAACGCTGTCAGCGCCAAATTTGGCAATATATTCATCCGGATTAATAATGTTGCCTCTGGAT
>JAHKAK010000117.1 GCA_018826025.1 Patescibacteria group bacterium | reverse complement strand
CCTTTGGTTTAGTGACCGTAAATCCATAAATCAGGATTCGAAAATGACGGAAATAATAAAGACTCTCAAGGTAATGGATGAGCACGCGAAAAGAGCTCGTGTTCTCTGGGCTCGTTCTCAAGGAGGCGGAGGATTTTCACACTTTCTATAGTCCACCATAAAAAGTATAAGCTCAAGAACCCCGTTTAAAAAAGGCGGGGTTTTTTATTTTTTTGGGAAATCTATTGAGGTTGAACCTCGATAAATTAGGTATCCTCACCTCAATCCTCCCCTTAAAAAGGAGAGAGAAATTCTAAATCCCTCCTATTTCCTCAACGGCTCAACGGTTTACTCCGTTGAGCCGTTGAGCCGTTTTTGGCTCATTACCTCCAGAGCTAAGCTCAGCTTTGCCTTTACGGAAAGGCCCGCTTCGCACTCGCTTCAGCGAGGCGAGGAGGAGTAATTTTTGTTTGACCTTTCTATACAAGTTGGTTTAGAATTAAGTCAAACAAAAATTATGAAAAATCAAGAGCTTTCACGGATGGCTCTGAATTTAAGTTTGGCCATTTATCGGATAACCGCTAAATTGCCGGCCGGCGAAGTGCTGATTGAGCAAATGCGCGGGTCGGGTAATGAGATAGCGGCCACGCTTAGCGTGGCTGAAGCCGAGCTAAGCTCGGCAGGCGATTTAGCGGAAGAAAATTTGGCTGATATTGAGAAAAAAATTAATCAGCTGCGTATTTATTTTCAAATTGCCAAGGCGCAAAATTGGGTAAGGCTGATAAATTGGTCAATTTTGGATTTTGAATATTGCAAGTTGCAGAGGGAGGTTATTTTTAGGTATCGCGAATTAACACAAATAGGGAACATCGCGAATAAACACGAATTGGAGGATAAGGATAGTATTATGTCGCACAATATAAAGGCGCCAAAAAAAGCAGCCTCTTTAAAACCGACCGCGCTATCCGGTCGCAGACTAAATGAGCGGCAAATAAAAATTATGGGAATCTTGGATAAAAATAGAGTTCTAAAAATGTCCGATTTGATTCCCCTATTTAAAAATAATATCTCCGAGCGGACTTTGCGCAATGAACTTCAAGATATGGTTAGAGCGGGCTTGATTAAAAAGAAAGGAACGAACAGATTTACGGAATATTTTAAGAAATAGAAGAAAAAGTCTATCGGCAAAGGCTTTGCCGATAGATTGCCGATAGGATTATTTTGGCTAAGCTCAGCTTTGGGTTTAATACCCTTTATTATATTATCAAGTAGTATGCCTCAAATTACCGAACAACAATTTCTTGAACTTTACGATGCTAATGTCGGTAAAATTTATCGGTATATTTATTTTCGCGTGGGTTCAGAGGAGCAGGCACAGGATTTAACGAGCGAGGTGTTTTTGAAGTCGTGGCAGTATCTGCAAGTTAAAAATGAAAAGTCCCGCCTGCGCCAAGGCTTCGGCGGGCAAGTAAAAGTTAAAAGTTTAGATAATCCCCGGGCGTTTTTTTATCAGATAGCGAGGAATTTGATAACGGATTTTTATCGGCAAAAGAATAAGTCGCCGATATCATTGGATGAAATTGCCGATAAAGCGATTACTGATAAAGCCGATAGTCCCAGCGACTTGGCGGCCGTCGCTTTGGATATGGATACGGTAAAAAAGGCTTTATTATGCTTAAATGACGACTATCGCGAGATTATCATTTGGCGCTATTTGGATGAATTGGAGATTAGAGAAATAGCGGATATTTTGGAAAAAAGAGAAGGGGCGGTGAGAACCTTGCTTTCCAGGGCATTGGATAGCTTGAAGGGTGTTTTAGGCAGTAATCATCAAAATTAAGCTATTGGTTGTAATTTAAAATTAAAAAATCAAAATGAAAAATGACAGTTAAAAATGTAAAATTTTGAATTTTGCATTGTCATTTTGCATTTTGCCGCGCCCGCCAAAGCTACGCCCTGGCCGCCTCGCTCTGCTTGGCAGGCGGGCTGGCTTAGGCGTTGCGGGCGGGAGATTTACATTTTACATTGATTTGGGTGTTTTATAGCTTAAATACGTGACTTAAATCCACCCCGCCCCTCCTTTAAAAAGGAGGGAGAAAATCAGCTGTAATACTTCGGCCATTTTCCCGTCATCTTTAGTATGAACGAACAGGAACTTATTTCTAAAATTCAACTTTTGAAAGCCATTAAACCCACTGAGGAGTGGGTTTTGTCTTGCCGCGCGAAATTGGCTTTTCGTTTGGAAATGAATCGAAAAAAGGATCTTTTACGCCAAGATACCTTTGCTTTGAAGGAATTATTTGCTTTTTTGGGCAGCGCCCAAAAACAACCGTCTTGGCGATGGGCTCATAGTTTGATTATCGCGATTATGGTGGTTTTAAGCGGCGGCGCCCTGACCACCTGGGCCGCGGTACAAAGTCAGCCCGGCAGCCCGCTTTATCCGGTAAAACTGGCTATTGAAAGGGCTCGCGTATCGGCTTCTTTATCGGAAGAGAGCCGGCTAAAATTACAGGTTCAATTGGCCGATACTCGCTTGCAAGAGCTCAAAGTGGTGGTTAATAGTCAAGATGACGCAGACCAAAAGGCGGAAAAAATGTCACAAGTTGCGGCCAGTATTCAGGATCAGCTGGTTAGCGCTAATAATCAATTGCCAAAGTCAGGCACGGTTATTGAGCCTAAAGAAGCTTTAGCTACGGCTAAAATTGTCAGTGATAGGGCCACTCAAGCCAGCCGAGCGCTGGTGGCGGCCAAAGAGAGTCTGCCGGATGAAATTGAACCTAATATTAAGCTAAAATTGGCTGAAGCTACCGAAGCAGTGGAAAAAACAGGAATTGCGGCCCTGGAAGCGATTATTATAAATCAAGGCGTTTCCAGCAGCACCAAAGAGGAAATAATAACTAAACTGGATAACGAAATCAAGCTGGTGGCCGAGCGGGTAAAAACCAAAGAAAAGAGAATTGCCGATAGCGATTCTTTTGCCGATAGATTGCCAAAGCTAAGCTTGGCTTTGCCGATAAGGGCCGTACTAATAAACCAGCTTGAACAGGTGTTGGATTTGCTGGATAAGGCCAAAGAGGCGCTAGCTAATGATGACGCGTCAGGCGCGCTGGAATTGCTCAAGGCCGCCAGGGCTATTGATAAGGGAGCGGATAAAATGACGGAAGAAGCGGTTTTGCCGGAAGTTAAGGGTATGGCTAGCTCATCTGTGGATAATCTGGATAAATAAAGGGGGTTTTATGAGTATTTGTGAGGGAAATTAGCCTATTTTGAGGCAAGCTTAACATTGCGGTTGACTTAGGGATAGTTATTTTATATAATCATAATATAGAAAAAAAGACCATTTTTTGCCTTAAACAAGGGAGAAAGACCCGATTTTAGGCACGGAAGGAGACTGCAGGTCGTCAGGCACTTGAGGTTGAAATCCCTCATGTGTTTTGAGTTTCGTTTCCGAATGGCTTTTTGAAATCTTTGCCCTTGGTTTTTAATCAGGAGCGAGGAAATAAAAAAACATTAATTAAATAAGTTATTAAAAATTCAATTCAGAGGTTATTTTTTATCCGGCCCCCATTGCGCTTAGGTTGTGCGACTGGTTGACAGGCTTGCCTGTTTACTAGTCCACTATTTTCGGCGAAATGCTAAAAAAAGGGGGGTGGCAGATTAAACCTCGAGGACACCTCGCTTTTAAACCGCGGATACCGCGGATTAAACCACGGATAACACAGATTAAAGACTGCGGATAAAGCGGATGGAAATTCGTAAGAATTTAAATCCGTGTCAATCCGCCATAAATCAGCGTGATCAGTGGTCAGCGCGAGGGGGTACAATTTTGCGCCTTGATCTCTCGCAGAGATTAAGTGTCGCTGAATTCTCGCGGGAAAAAAGATTAACTCTTTGGATTGAAAACCGATTTCGTAATTAAAGAAATTTAATTGCGGGATATCATAGAAGCAAATAGACGCAAATAAAATACACGCAAAAATAACGCAAAGATAATTTAAGATTATGTATAGCGTAAATTAGCGTTTATACTTTGCGTAAAGTCGCTTCTAAAAAAATATAACAATGAGTAAAACATTTAAGAAAGCTATTTCCGTGACCACCAGCGTGACCACAATTTTGTGGCTGTCTGGAGTTGCGGCTTTGGCTCCTATGGCTGCTATGGCTGCCACCATCAATGAGGGTGACACCATTAGAGTGGCCGGCACCTTTGATGTTTATATTGCTAAATATGTCGGGTCAAAAATGTTCAAAAGACTTATTTTGAACCCGGCGGTATTTAACAGTTATGGACATTTGAGCTGGGGAGCTGTAAAGACCGTGACGCAAGCGGAGATGGACGCTTTTACAACTTCCGATTTAGTGAGAGCTTTGGGTGATGCGCCAGTGTATAAGTTGATTCCGAACGGCGATGTGGGTAGCAAACAATGGGTTAACATGACAGCCGAAGCGTTTACCGCTGCCGGTTATGATTGGGACTCCATTTATGTTATCAACAACGTTGACAGGGATAACTACACTACCGGCGTTGACATCACTGGCGGAACTTCAGCTTCTCCTTCCACCCCGGGTGTGGCCGGCAGCTTAACCGTTGCCTTGGCTTCTGACACTCCGGCGGCTGGCGTGGCTGTTGAAAACGCGGCTCGGGTGCCTTTCACCAAGGTTGCCTTTACCGCTGGCGCTTCTGATGTGACCATCACGGCTATCACGGCGCAGCGCACCAGTTTGGCCAGCGATTCAGCTTTGTCTTCAGTTGCTTTGATTGACAACGCCACTAATTTACAGGTTGGCTTGAACCAGACATTGAACGCTTCGCACCAAGTGGTGGTTCGCGAAACCATTACTATCCCGGCTAACACCACCAAGTATTATACTTTGGCGGCTAATATGCCGGCAGTTTTAGACGCCTACGCGGGCCAGATTGCCGCTTTAGCTTTAGTTAGCGTGGAAACAACGGCGACGATTTCCGGCATTTTGCCTTTAACCGGCAATGGCCAGACCATTAACGCGACTTTGGCGATCGGTTCCTTTACCGGCGCGGCCGGTTCATTGAACGTGGCAACCACTTCCAAAGCGGTTGGCACATCTGCTTTCAATTTCTCCGGCGCTAAATTTACCGCCGGTTCAGTTGAAGACATAACGATTTATTCCATCCGGTTTAACCAGTCCGGTTCAGCGGCTGCTTCCGATTTGGCTAATGTTGTGGTTTCAGACGGAACCACCAGTTATG
>JAHKAK010000116.1 GCA_018826025.1 Patescibacteria group bacterium | reverse complement strand
TCCGCTTTTTAGAATCATTCCGCCGTACACCAACAACATCCCAACAAACTTGAGAATGTTGGTATGTCGTGGTGCTATAAAACTTTATGTATCACTTAATCTACATTTTAATCATAATCTCTCTGGGGATTTGGGTCGGCTTTTTGTTAAGAAAAATGAAAGAGCTAAAAGCAAAGGGTAAATCAACGGAAGCGGGGAGGGAGGATATAGAACAAGTCGGCTGGGCGCTGGCCGAGCATAATCAAGCGGCTCGGGCCAAGATAGAGGAGTCAAAGAATCGAATAATGACGCTATTACAAGATAAAGGCCGGATTACCAATGATGAAGCGCAAAAAGAGCTCGGAGTCTCGGATGCCACTACTACCCGTTATCTGGACGAGTTGGAAAAAGATAACAAGATTATTCAGCAGGGCTCGCAAAAAGGCACTTTCTATGTATTAAAATAGGTTGTCTATTTTACGGCTCAAACCGGCTTGAGCCGTATATTTAAACCTTGAAATCTGTTGAAGTCTGACCTTAACAGCGCTGGCGGCGGGGCGGGGAATTTTAAAAAATCGCCAAAACCGACAAAAAAATTGACGCGGAAGTTTATCGGCTTTATGGTTTGACGAAGGAGGAGATTAAAATTGTGGAAGGGGAATAAAAAATATTTTTTACATATGATTGAGACGAGGCGGCGACCGAAAAGAGACTTTCTTTTTATAGATGAGTCTGGAGAGCCGGGTCTTGAAACAGATTATTATATTCTTGGACTGGTTCATTTGACAGACATATCTTTTGAGAAAATGAATATTCATTTGGGAGCTTTGAGATATTTTGGAAATATAAAAAAGGAGCTCAAATCAACAGATTTGAATCCTTTGCAAAGGGAGAAACTTCACGCAATTTTGAAAATCATGTCTTCGCAAGGAGATTTTTTGAAGGCGACGGCCGTATTTGTCAGAAAAGGTAGATATTCGGGGCCTTATTTGTTGGCCTCTCAGGATAGCTTAAAATTTCGACATTACATTTTGCGAAAATTGTTGGAGTGTCATTTTGAAAAATTTCAACCACAAACCAATGAAATAGAGTTAATTCTGGATAGGTTTCATACCGGAGAAGACAAAGAACGCCAGATGAGAAATTATTTGCGTACCGATAGGTATAACTGCTTGCCTGATTTTCTTCATATCGTGCAAGTTGATTCAAGGTATATTGATTTTCTTCAAATCGCAGATTGGGTTGCAGGGACTATAAAAGAGGTTTATTTTACGCATCCGGAAAGAAAATACAAAGATCTTTCCCATTATATCCATATTTGCGAAATAACATGTTAAATACAAAAGGGACCGGTGCCCCTAGAGGCCCAGTCCCTGAAATTGGCTATTGATGTAATACCCTTTCAGTCTATGGTAAACTGAAAGACATTATTAGTATAGCCGGTGTAACATTAAATGTCAATTAAGTTATCAACACTATAAAGTAGTTGTAAAATTAAGATTATTATATGTGGCAACACTTTTTAAAACCCATAAAGCGTTTCCGTAAGTCGTATTTGCCCGGTATTGTGACCGCCAGTGCGGATAACGACCCATCAAGTATTTCCACTTATTCGGTGGTTGGCGCGACGACCGGCTTTTCTCAACTGTGGCTGATTTTAATTTCAACGCCATTGTTAATCGCTGTTCATCAGATGACTGCCCGTATCGGCGACGTGGCTAAAAAAGGATTGGTCACTCTGATAAAGGAGAACTTTGGCCGACGGATCGCTTTTTTATCGGTGTTGATTTTAGTGGCGGCTAATCTCTTATCCTTAACAGCCGATATTATCGGTATGGCCGCTGGCTTTCAATTGCTCACCAATCAAAATTATATTTACTTTATTGTGCCGCTGATAATTTTGGTTTGGTATATAATTGTTTTTGACGGTTATAAAAAAATCGCCAAGTACTTTTTTTGGTTCGCCGGCATTATGCTGGCTTATATTTTAGCCGGATTTTTAGCCAAACCAGATTGGGGGCTAATTTTAAAATCAATTGTTATCCCGCCGATTAAATTTAACGCGGTTTATTTTATGGCGGCCCTGGGGCTGATTGGCACCAGCTTTTCGCCCTACGCTTTTTTCTGGCAGACAGAAGAAGAGATTGAGGAAAATCGCGGTATAAAGCAAATTAAAACTTCAAGTCGGGCGGTGACCCTGGGATTTATCTACAGCGGGCTCGTGGCTTTTTTTGTTGTTGTGGCCAGTGCCAGCGTTATTGTTAGAATGGATATTAATTTTTTAACTGTTAAGGATATCGCGCAGGCTTTGGTTCCGGTGGCCGGGCCGTGGGCAACTAAATTATTCGGACTCGGGCTTATTGGTTCTGGCCTTTTAGCGATTCCGATTTTGGCTACTTCCTCGGCCTACGCCGTATCGGAATTTTTTAAGTGGCCGCAGGGCTTAAATCGGAAACCCGGCAAGGCCAAAGGTTTTTACGGGCTCATTACCTTTGGTTTTGTTTTTTGTTTGGCTGCTTTACTTTTTGAATTGAACCCCATTAAAGCCTTATTTTATTCGCAAGTAATGGTTGGTGTTATGACGCCGATTATAATTTATTTCATCTTGCGTTTAGCGTCCAGCCATAAGGTAATGGGAAATTTTTGCTGTCCGCGCTGGAATATTATTGGCGGGTGGCTCGCCGTTATTCTTTTGTCTCTGGGTGATATTTTCTTGATTTATTACTTATTTAGCGTATGAATAAAAATTTTTTCATATTCTTAATAGTCGTTTTTTTGGCGGCAATAAGTTTGCTGGGCGGGTTGCTTTATCGTCATCAGTCTCAAGTCGCCGCGGAATTGTCATTGGTTTTTAATGAACCCAGCGATTTAGATATAGATTTTTCTTCAGCGTTAAATTTTTTAAAGCATGGCACTTCCACGAAAGACGAAATTGCCTTACTGAAAAAAGAGATTGAAGAATTGAAAAAGAGGCCGCCGCAAACAGTCTATAAGACCGCCTTAATTCCGGCGTCCTCTTTGCCCGCGCCTGATCTCAAAACTCAGGAAGAATTGGAAGCGGCTAATCAAAAAATAAATTCTTTGCAGCAGCAGTTGCAGCAACTTCAGTCCCAATCCAACCAGTCTTCGTCTCCGAGCGGCGACGCCAATCTTATCCAGTCTTGGCAGGCTAACGAGAAAGTCGCGCAAATTGCTTGTCAGGATAAATATTTGGGCGGTTGGCAGTTGGGGTCGGGCGTCTTAATCAGCAGCGACGGAAAAATTTTAACCAATCAACACGTAGTGCAACTATCCTCGGGTTTAGTGCCGGATTATTGCCTGGTGCTTTTTAGCAAAGACTATGACGCGGATAGCCAAGGATTTAGAAGAGAATATCGGGCCACCGTGGCCGGATATTTTAGCGGTCGCGACGCGGCGCTGCTTAAAGTTCAGGACGTGATTTATCAAGACGACAGCGGGCAAATTCAAACGGCGCCGATTTTAAATCATTTTCAATTTTTTCAACCGGCTTCCGGCCAAGCGCAAGTTGGCGATACGATTTATATTTTTGGATTTCCCGAATCGGCTAAATTTAATTTTTCCGCGACAAAGGGTATCATCAGTAATTTAATTCCCAACGACGTTTATTTTGGCACGGACGCGCAAATTGACCGGGGAAATTCCGGCGGCGCGGCGGTGAACGCGGCCGGCCAGCTGATTGGTTTGCCCACTTATAAATACGCGGGCGGCGGCGATTACCGGGGATATATACTGGATATACATTCGCTTAATTTGAATTAGAAATACTTTTGCCGCTTTTTTGGCGGCCCCGTAGAACGGGGTAGACGCCAAAGCGGCGCCGCGCCTGCCAAAGCCGATGATGATTTGATGGAAGAATATCGTAAAAGTATAAAAAATGTAAAATAATATAATTCCGACTAATCAGCTTTGGTTATCGGCGGGCAGGGAAAAAACCGCCGCCCGGCGATAAAATTTTGATAAATTCGGATTCGTCTCGCTAAAATTGCCGCGGACAACTCAGTCGCTTCGCCGCCGTAGACATTCTACGCGGCTTCGCTCCCTCGTCCCGATGGCAATTTTAGACGCTCAACTTATCGCGAATTTTTAACAAAATCTTTCGCATGGGCGGAAAGAAATAAAGCAAATATGCTTTTCATCAAAAACACAACCATTGTCACGCAAAATAATGAGCGCCAAGTTATTAAAAATGGCGCGGTTTTAATTGTAGGCGAGAAAATTGCGGATATCGGGTTAAGCGTAAAATTGGAGAAAAAATATACCAAAATAAAAAAGAAAATCATTAATGGCCGCGGCTGGGTATTAATCCCCGGTCTGATAAATGCTCATACGCACGCGGCCATGTCACTTTTGCGCGGTTTTGCCGACGACCTGCCGCTTAAAGACTGGCTGGAACAAAAAATTTGGCCGGCTGAAGCTAAGTTTAAGCCTCGTGATATTTATCGCGGCACCAAGCTGGCGTGTCAGGAAATGTTGCGAAGCGGTACCACAACTTTTTTTGACATGTATTGGCAACCAGAGTCTATTATCAAGGCTGTCCGGGAAACGGGTATCCGAGGTTTTGTCGGGCCGTTGATCATTGATCTTGGGACGGTCGCGGTTGGGCCAAAGCAAATTGAAGCGCTGTATAGTAGATTAAAACAAAAACTTAGCGGGAAGGTTAAATTAACCATCGCTCCGCACGCCACGTATACCGTTTCGGAGGATACCTTGAGGTGGTGCCAAAGCTTTGCCAAAAAGGAAGGGTTGCTTTTACATATCCATTTATCTGAAACCGAAGGAGAAGTGAAAAATTGCCTAAAAAAACATGGTTGCCGGCCGATTGAGTATTTAGCCAAAATTGGATTTTTGGGTAATAATGTCGTGGCGGCGCATTGTTGTTGGTTAAGCGATAAGGAAATAAAAATTTTAGCCAAATATGGAGTGAGCGTGGCGCATTGCCCAACCTCCAATTTAAAATTAGTTTCGGGTATCGCGCCACTGGGTAAATTATTGAAAGCGGGCGTGAATGTTTGCTTGGGCACTGATAGCGCTGCGTCAAACAATAGCTTGGATATATTTTCGGAAATGAAAATTGCCGCGTTAATCCATAAATGGGATGAAAAAAATCCGGCAGCGGCCGACGCGCAAACTATTTTGGACCTAGCCACAATTAACGGCGTCAAAGCTTTAAAAATTGACAGACAAGTTGGCTCCATTGACACTGGCAAACAAGCTGATATAGTTATAGTTAATTTTAATCAGCCGCATCTTCAGCCTTGCCATAGCGAAGTCTCAAATTTAGTCTACGCGGCGCGAGGCGGGGACGTGAGCGCGGTTATCATCAACGGGCAAGTTCTTTTTTAAATCTCTTAAGGGAGGAAGAGGACATGAAAATAAAGAAATGGCTTAAGGGTTTATTCTTGTTGGGATTTTTGATTTTTTCTTTAAATGTCATAAATGATTTTGAAGAGAGTGAGCCGGTTAGCAAAAACGATCTTTTCCAGTCGGCCGGTGATAATAATAAATCAAGTTATTATAATCAGTTTGGCAAAGAACTGGTGATTGTTTTAGGTAAGACAATAGCGGAGGAGCAAACTTTTAGAGAGGCTTGCCGGTCAGCCTATTTGCAAGAAGAGGTTTATCAGATGGGCGAAACTGAGATTGTCATTATTGCTCTTTATCTTTTGAATGGCTCTGGTGATAAATTACTAATCTGGCGCGTGGAAGCCGGTAAGTTAAAGGACGCCAAAGCCAGAAAAGCTTTGGCTTGGGAAGCCGCGTATATTTTGTTACGCCATTTGCCAGAACCGAAAGAAGAAATACTGACGATAACGCCTCCTAAAGAAACAGTATTATGAATTCAATTGACCCCGCTGTTGCCCGCGGGGTTTATTTTTTTCTATTTTTCATATAGAATAATCAGCATTAAGCGTCTTACCAAAAAATTAAAAGAATGCCTGAGCTTCCGGAAATAGAAACAATTAGCCGGCAACTTAATCGTTTAATCGTCGGCAAGAAAATTAAAGAAGTTAAGGTAAAATTGCCCAAAATCATTAAAATGACTTCGGTAGATTTTAAGCGCGCTCTTGAAGGCGCGAAGATTAAAAGCGTGGATCGTCGAGCCAAGCTGTTGATATTTGAACTGAACAATGGCTGGAGCATGCTGGCTCATTTGAAAATGACCGGGCAGATGATTTATAAGACCACAGACCACCGACTACGGACTACCGTCGAAAACAAACATACCCATGTGGTCTTCTTTTTCACGGATGGCAACCGTTTGTTATTTAATGATTTACGGCAATTCGGGTATTTGAAATTAGTCAAAAGCGCCAAACTTCAAGAATATTTTATAAAAAAAAGTTTTGGGCCAGAGCCATTAGTTAAGGATTTTACACTGCCCGACTTTAAGGCGCTGTTGGTTAAAAAGCCCAACGTCAGAATCAAGCAATTTTTAATGGACCCTAAAAACATTGCGGGTATTGGCAATATTTATTCTGACGAAATTTTGTTTTTTAGCCGCATTCATCCTCTGCGCCGAGTCGCGTCTTTGAAAAAATCAGAAATAAAAAAGATGCATTTGAGCATTAAAAAAATTTTGGCTGACGCCATAAAATTAAAAGGCACCTCAGCCAAGGACTATTTGGATGCTTTCGGGCAAAAAGGGAAGTTCGCTCAAAAATTGAGAGTCTATGGTCAAGAGGGCAAAAAATGTGTAAAATGTAAAGATAAAATAATCAGAATAAAAATTGGCGGCCGTTCGGCGCATTTTTGTCCCGTCTGCCAAAAGTAACTACGAAATACGAAATAGTACAAATACACGAAATGATGCAAATCCCTCCCTATTCTTCCCTAAAGGAAGGAGGCAGGGGAGATTTCGGGTCTATTCGTATATTCGTAAAAATTCGTAATTAGTAGAGAGTCCATGAAACTATTAAAAATTTTTGATTTACTGGAAGATAAAATCCGGCATTGGTTAAGTCATTGGCCGATTTTGTATGCCTTCGTCGGCATTTTAGGCATTGTTTTAACTTGGCGGGGGATTTGGCATATTGCTGATAGTCTGGGATTAAACTCTTGGTGGTCACTTTTTATCGGCGTAGCTATTTTAATGGTTTCAGGTTTATTAATCGCGATTGCCATTGGGGATGAAGTTTTAATTAACGCGTGGCGCGGCCGGCGGAAAATCACGGAGATTAGCTTGGGGGAAACGCTGACTTTGGCAGAACGGGTGGAAGAAATAAAAAGTTTACTTAATAAAATAGAAGAACGGTTGAATGCAAAAAAAAAGGAAGAAGAAAAGATCGCCAAAGACCTTGAGAAAAAAATCGATTGATAAAATAATCGTTATCTGTCATAATATTCGCAGCGCTTTTAACGTGGGATCGATTTTCCGTACCGCGGACGGCGCGGGAGTTAGCAAAATTATTTTAGGCGGTTATTCCGCTTCTCCGCCTCATCCCAAGCTTGCCAAAACGGCGTTGGGCGCGGAAAAAACAATGCCTTATGAGCGCGTTTGGCTAACGTGGCGGGTGATAGAGGAATTGAAAAAACAGGGCTATGGAATCGTAGCGTTGGAAAAAGGCCGCGGCGCCAAAAACATTTTTCAATTTAAACCGAAATTTCCTTTAGTGCTGGTGCTGGGGAATGAGGTTAGGGGATTGTCAAAAGAAATTTTACAACGCTGTGACAGAATAGTTTCTATCCCAATGGTCGGAAAAAAAGAGTCATTGAATGTTAGTGTAGCGTTCGGGGTAGGAATATATCAGCTACGAAATACGAAATAATACGAAAGTACGAAAAGAATTTTTCCTTTTTCGTAAAGAGGGGTTAGGGGAGACTTAAGAGAGCTTTATTAGTCTGATAGAACTTTCTTAAATCCCTCCCAGCCTCCCTTTTACAAAGGGAGGAGCAAATTTTCGTATATTCGTAATAGATTCGTATTTTGTAGAGACATCATGGGTAAGATACAAAAAATTCGCGAACAAAAAAAAAATAGAAGCGGAGCAAGAAGCGCAAATGCGCCAGCAACGCAATAAAACCATTATTATTGGCGTGGTGGCGGGAATGGCAATTTTAGTCTCGCTGGTTTTTGGCATTACTAAATTTTTAAGTTGGCGCGTGGCTCAGGGAAATTTAGCGACTAAGGATCTGGTGCCGACCGTTAGCAGCGAACCGGAGAGTCTTTTTCCTTCTTTTTCGCCGTCAGCCGATGATGAAAATATGCAAAATTTAACTACGAAAACCGCGATAATTCAAACTGATAAAGGTGATATTAAGTTGGAGTTTTATCCGACCGCCGCGCCAAAAACCGTGGCCAATTTCGTTGATTTGATAAATGAAGGCTTTTATAATGGTTTAATTTTTCATCGCGTGGTGCCGGGTTTTATCATTCAAGGCGGCGATCCTAAGGGTGACGGGACCGGCGGACCCGGCTATACTTTTGCCGATGAAATCAATCCATGGAGCCTGGGCCTGAGTGAAGAAGAGATAAAATCATTGGAACTGGAAGGTTATAAGTATACACGGAACGTAAACTCGTATAAGATGATAGCGGGGGCGCTTGCCATGGCTAATGCCGGTCCCAATACCAATGGCAGTCAATTTTTTATTGTGACAGAACAAAGCCAGCCGCATCTTGATGGCCGGCACACTGTTTTTGGTCGGGTGATAGAGGGCATGGAAGTGGTGCGGCAAATTCAGCAGGGAGATATAATCAAAGAAATTAAAATTGTAAAATGAAAAAGTAAAAATTAAGGTGTTGCGCTTTGCGCAACATTTATAATCCTGTCTTGGGGGGTACCTAAATTTTTACATTTTAAATTTTTATGCGTCGAACCCAAATCAAACCTCAAAAGAAAACGCACTATATGAAGCGGGCAAAGACCGGTAAATTCGCGGATATGCAGAATATTTATCGTTGTATCCGGCAGGATATGGCGCGTCAGGCCAAAAGTAAGGCTAAGCCGGGACATAAGTTCGCGGGGGACTAGTCTAGTGATCAGCGATAAGTGATCAGTGGTAAGAAGTTTTTGTCGCCGTTGTTTATTTATGAAGTTTTTATTGATCATTCAACACTAAACATTAACCATTTATTTTTATGAGTCGAGTCGTCTTTGACATTGAAACCATCGGGTCTGATTTTGATAAATTTCCCAGTGAAGTGCAACGGTATATTTTGGGCGAAGGAGAGGACGAAAAGAAAAATCAGGAAGCCAAAGAAAAATTGGGTTTTTGGCCTCTAACCGGGGAAATTGCGGCAATTTGTCTTTTAAACCCCGACACCGACAAAGGCCGGGTTTATTTTCAGGCGCCTGGCGTCAAGATAAAACCGCAGATAGAAGATGGCATAGAATATTTGGCGATGAGCGAAAAAGAAATTCTGGAGAATTTTTGGCAGGAGATCAGCCATTATAATCAATTCGTGACTTTCAATGGCCGGTTATTTGACTGCCCGTATATTATGCTGCGTTCCGGTATTTTAAAAATACGGCCGACCAGAAACCTGATGCCCTACCGTTATAAGGACGATGAGCATATAGACTTGTTGGACCAGCTGACTTTCTATGGCGCTTTCCGCCGTTTCTCGTTGGATTTTTATTGTCGGACGTTTAAATTAGGCAGCGCGAAGCTTGAGGGTATGAGCGGGGATAAGGTGCAGGAATATTTTAAAAAAGGCAAATATTTGGAAATTGCCAAATATTGCGCAGCCGACGTTCGCGCCACAGCCGAACTTTTTGGGCGTTGGGAAAAATATATCAGAGCTTGAACCGCCGATAACGCTAATTCAGGCCACGGATTGCGCTGATTTGGAGCGGATATAGCGGATAAAATAGTATTTATCGTTTAATATGAATCAGGCGCTGATTAAATTAAGGTTATAAAAATAAAATTATGCCAGGTAGTGAAAATCAGGAAGTGAAAATTCGGCACGGTATTTTTTACCAATTAGTTTAAAAAATTATTATTAGCTGTAATAAAAAAACAAAATAAGTAGTGCCCGTATTGATTCTTTTGTCAAAAATTTTTGTCAAAAATTTTTGACAGCCGAATTTCTACTACCTGGTATGTCTGATAAAAAGATTATTATTTTCTCAATTATTTTATCGTTTTTGCTGATTGGCGGTGGCTGGTATTATTCCGCGCGGACAGATAACGGCTCTTCCGCCAGCCCCGGCCCCCGGGCTTCAATCAATATTTCCGAGCCGGGAATTTTAATTGGCGATCCGAACGCCCCAGTTTTGATGGAAGAATATACTAGTTTTTTGTGCCCGGCTTGCGCCCGTTTCGCCTTAACTACTTTGCCGCAAATTAAAAACGATTACATAAAAAACGGTAAAGTTAAAATGATGATTTATGTTTATCCGCCCTACGAACCTGGCCAAGCCGCGCTTTGCGCCTTGGAACAGAATAAATTCGCGGAATACCATGATTATCTTTTTGACCATCAAACGCAGATTACCGGAGGTGATAATTTAAAAGACATGGCGATTAACGCGGGTCTGGACAGCGGGCAATTCAACGTTTGCTATGATTCGGATAAATACGCCGATAAAGTGGCGAAATGGTATGAAGAAGGCAATAGTCGCGGCGTTGATGCCACGCCAACTTTTTTCATTGACGGCCAAAAACTTATTGGCGCCCAGCCCTATAATGATTTTAAAAAAATTATTGACGAAAAACTAGATCAGACACAGTAATTATTTTAATACTCTTTTTTGTATAAAATTACGCTGGAGCGTAAAAATGCGTAAAAAGATAAAAATTGACATAATTTACAAATAGTAATAAAATAATAATACCCAAGCAGGCAGGAGTCGCCGAATGTCTTTATGACATTCAGAGGAAAGTCCGGGCACCCCTTTGATTATAAGATCAAAGAATAAGGTAGCGGGTAACGCCCGTCCATCGTGAGGTGCGAGGTGCGAACAGAAACGCCCGAGATCGAAAGAAATCGGGTATCCCTCCGGGATAAGCTCCATTGGCAACATTGGAGATGAAACGGCTAAATCCTTACCTGGGCGCAAGATCAAACTATGAGACCGCAAGCTTGGATCTCATAAGACAAGTAGATCGCTAGATCTCGACGGTAACGTCGGGACCAGATAGATGGCTCTTAATACAGAACCCGGCTTATTACTTGCTTGGTAGCCGCGTTTCGCTCTTGGCGGAACGCGGCTTTATTTTCTTGATTTAAAAACGATTTTGGGGGTAGAATGAAAGTAAATTATGCGTGTCATTGCGAGACGCGCCGCGCCGCTCGAGCGGCGCGGCGCAACGAAACAAACTCATAGACGCGGTAATATCTCGGGATCGCCGCGCCCCGGCGGGGCTCGCGATGACAGATAACGAGGAAATTTTAAATCCCTCCCAGCCTCCCTTTAAAAGGGGAGGAGAAAAATGTTATGAAGAAATCAGAATTAATCTTCACTGCAGTCCTGGTGCCAATGGATTATTTAATGTTGGTGCTGGCCGGAATAGCAGCTTATTGGCTGCGTACCAGTAGCTTAGTGGCTGAATGGCGGCCGGTGCTTTTTGGTGTGAATTTGCCGCTGGAAAGATATTTGGAGCTGGTTTTTTTGGTTGGTTTTTTTGTGCTGGTGATTTTCGCCCTATCCGGGCTTTATGAAATCCGCCGTTCTAACGGCATTTTGGAGGATTTGGCGCGCATTATTATTTCTGTCTCGGCGGGGCTGGCTGGCGTCATTATTTATATTTTCGCGCGCCGCGAATGGTTTGATTCCCGTTTTTTGATTTTTGCCGCCGGGCTCTTGGCGGTTTTTTTCGTTATCATGGGCCGGATAATCGTTCGCGCCGTGCAGAAATTTTTGATTAGACATTATAAATTCGGCGCCCATAATGTTTTAGTCATTGGCGGCGATGCTATTTCTCAAGAGTTGATTGATGAGATGAAGAGCAATTTATCACTGGGCTATAATTTGATTAGCTATTTTTCCAGTTTAAATTTAATCGCGATAAAAGAAGCAGTGGCTAAAAAAGCTATAGATGATATTATTTTGGCTAATCCGGATTTTCCCCGCCAGCAGGTGCTCGGATTGATTAATTGGTGTGAGGAGAAGCGGTTAAATTTTAAATTTGTGCCGAATTTATTTCAGACTTTAACGATTAACGTGGAATTTGATTCTTTGGCCGGCATTCCTTTGGTGGAATTAAAGCGCACGGCCTTGGATGGGTGGGGGAAGATTATAAAAAGAGTCATGGATTTTTTTGGATCAATTTTGGGCATTATAATTTTTTCGCCGATGATGGCAATGGTGGCGATTTTGGTAAAATTAGATTCGCCCGGCCCTGTGATCTATAAAAATGAGCGAGTCGCTCCGGATAGAATTTTTAATACTTATAAATTTCGGTCAATGAAATTAGAATACTGCACGGGTTCCCAATACGATAAAAATGGTCAAGCCGGCGAGTTGGAAGATAAATTAGTGGCTAAGCAAAGCGGCCGGAAAGGTCCGGTTTTTAAAATTTTAAATGATCCGCGCCGGACGAAATTTGGCCGGTTTTTGGAAAAATCCAGCCTGGATGAGTTGCCGCAATTTTTTAATGTGTTTGTGGGAAACATGAGCTTGGTGGGGCCGCGGCCGCATATGCCCAAAGAAGTAGCTAAATATGAGCGATGGCATAAAAAAGTTTTTAACGTTAAGCCCGGTATCACGGGCCTGGCGCAAATTTCTGGGCGTTCGGAAATTGATTTTGACGAAGAAGCAAAGTTGGACACTTATTACATTGAAAATTGGTCGTTGTGGCTGGATTTGAAAATTATATTGAAAACGCCGTTGGTGGTGTTGTTGGGAAGAAGGAAGTAGCTATGGGCTTGGAATCTTTTCTAAAAATATAAATACTTTTGCCGCTTTTTTGGCGGCAAAAAAGCGGCGGAAAAAACCGCCGCCCGGCGAAAAATTTTGATAAATTCGGATTCGTCTCGCTAAAATTGCCGCGGACAACTCAGTCGCTTCGCCGCTGTAGACATTCTCCGCGGCTTCG
>JAHKAK010000115.1 GCA_018826025.1 Patescibacteria group bacterium | reverse complement strand
TTAGCCGGCCCCGAAAAAAACGGGGTAAAAAACGGCAATGCCAATTTGGCGTATGGCGATATTATTGATATAGTGGCGGAAATAATTATGGACGAATGGAACGGCACGCGGAATTTGCAGTTGAAAATAGTTGATCTGAAGCGATCCGGATAGTTTAATTCCATGATGTCCGACGTCCCGAATTTAACGCATTTTAATTTTTGGACGCCGGACGTCAAAGCGTTGATTTTTATGAAATACATCTTATATACCGACGGCGGGTCGCGCGGCAATCCCGGGGAGGCGGCGCTGGGCGTGGTTATCTGTAATGAAAAAGGGGACGCGCTCAAAAAATACAATCAGGCGCTGGGCGAGATGACCAACAATGAAGCTGAATATCAGGCGCTGATTTTCGGCTTGAAAAAAATAAAACAGGTTTTTGGGAAAGAAGAGATGAAACAATCCCAGCTGGAAGTGCGCCTGGACGCGGAGCTCATCGTTAACCAGCTAAACCACGAATATAAGATTGAGGAGCCAAATTTGCAGAAATTATTTTTGCAGGTCTGGAATTTAATGCTGGACTTTGGCCCAATGAAATTTGTCGCCATCCCGCGGGAGCAAAATAAGGAAGCGGACCGCTTGGTCAACGAAGCGCTGGATAAGAAGCAAGGGGAGTTACTTTGACTTATTTTTCAATTAATACGACATTCCGACATTCTTGAGAATGTTGGAATGTCGTCTATAATAAAGGGTATTAAACCCAAAGCTGAGCTTAGCTCTGCCAGAGCAGAGCTCTGGACTCAAAAAAGGAATATCCCAACCGCCGCCGAGCGGCGGGGTATTAAAAACCCTGTATTTTGTCTTCGCTCGGATGATATGTCCCGTCTTACGGGACGCATCATCCTCGTTAGCCAAAATAAAATTATGCCAAAAACAAAAACCAGCAAACAATTGGAAAGGCACTTTAAAGGAATTGCCAATCATTGGCGAATAGAGATTTTGCTGCTGGTTAACGAAAATGAAGGGATAACCGTTGAGGACATCGCGGACAGATTGCAGTGTAATTTTAAAACTACATCAGAGCATACCAGAAGGCTAGTTCAATCTGGTCTTTTGAATAAACAATATCGCGGCCGGAAAGTACTACATTCGCTTTCCCCCTATGGCCATAAAATTTCTGGGTTTATACAGATATTCCAACATTCTTGAGAATGTTGGAATGACGTTTTAATATCTACGTGTTATAATATTTTACATTCTGTGGCAAGGTTATCCACATTAGATGGTTTGACGGATTGAGTAGGAATTTTTATAATATAAGCATAATCCCAGTCATAACTAGCTCTTATTTTTAAGGGGTGGTTTCTTTTTTAAAAAAATGTCATTGCGAGGAGCCCCGAAAAAAGAAACTTCGTTTCTTCAACGGGGTAAACTTCGCGACACAGTTTAAGCTTATGAACAAAAAAACTATATGGGCGTTAGTAATTTTAGTGGTTTTGGCCGTTGTTTTGGGAGGGCTTTATTGTTACAAAGTCTGGTGGCCAAAAAAGGAAATAGCCATTCAGGCGGGCTTAGCCAAATCAACATTTCCTTGGCGCGCTTACACGCAGGAAGAGTTAAACAAAATGTACCCGCAAATCAAATACGCGGATGTGCCCACGCGCGTGACCCCCGAACAAACCTACGCCAATTTCCGCGAGGCCCTGCGGACGAATAATTTAGAAATGGCGTTGGAGCAGCTGGGAGAGGAATCTCAAAAATATAACGAAAATTTAGAGAAATTAAAAAATGCTTATAAGGAGAATAAGTTTGTTAATAGCACAGACCTTTATCCTGAAAAAACTTGGCGTTCTACGTTTGGACTATCAATTGGCTCTCTTTGTTATGAACAGCTATATGATAATAAAAAGATAGTCGGATGTACAAGTTTCATTAAAGACGCTAATGGCGATTGGAAAATGGATAGTTTGTGATTTTTTTACTGTCATCCCGGGCTTGACCCGGGATCCAGGCCCTGGATTCCCGCTTTCGCGGGAATGACAGATGATTGGTTTGATGGCAATAAATACATTTCCTAAAAAAAGAACAGTAATTATTTGTTTGGCGATTTTTATCGTTGGCTCGGTTGCGGTTGGCAGCCGAGTTTTTTCGTATAACGACAATATCACGCACCCGTCGCTAACGAATAATGTCGCAAAAGTATATAACGCGAATTTTGACCGGAAAATAAGCAATGAGGAAATAAGTTGGCTGAAACAAGGAAGCATTGAAGAAGACCGGGCACCGCGTTGGTTAAATCATTTTTACGATCCAATCGCG